>NZ_CP194645.1:0-57599 GCF_050990935.1 Streptomyces sp. L7
CCTTGTGGAAGTGCCCGCGACCGCCGGTCGCATTAGCACGGCGTCGACGAGTGAACTCCCGACGCTTCGGCGTCTCGTCAGTCATCGCTTCACCGCCCTTCATGCCCAGCGCAGCGACCCCGCCCCGCGGGGACCACACATCCAGTGTGCCCCATCCGCGACCACCTGTCGAGGATCAAGCCACTTAGGGAACCTAAGCGTATAGCTTGCTCCGTCCGTCCCCCCGTCCCCCCGTCCCCCCGTCCGTCCGTCCGTCCCCCCGTCCCCCCGTCCCCCCGTCCGTCCGTCCGTCCCCCCGTCCCCCCGTCCCCCCGTCCGTCCGTCCGTCCCCCCGTCCCCCCGTCCCCCCGTCCCCCGTCCCTCCGTCCCTCCGTCCCTCCGTCCCTCCGTCCCTCCGTCCCTCCGTCCCTCCGTCCCTTCGTCCGGCACTCCGATCAGGTGTGCTCACGTCGTCAGACGGGAGTGTTCGCGGCTTCGCCGCGTCGCGTTTTTTCACCACAACGGGGATCGACGCCGGACGCTTCCATTCGTACGATGGGAGTATGGCTACGCAACTCACCCCGGAAGAAGCAATCGAGCGCGCCAGGCGCCTACAAGATGACCGACTCAACGCCGTTCGCGGTGTCGCTGAGGCGCGGCAACGACTCGTCGATGTGCACGACGAAACGGCGCGAGAACTCGCTGAGCTGCAAGCGCGCATCGCGGAGCGCGTCGCCGCCGCGGAACGCGACGACGTGCGCGCCTACAACGCAGCACTGGCCGCCGGATGGAGCGGCGACGAGCTACGCAAGATCGGCCTTCCCGAGCCCGAGAAGAAGGCGCGCGCCAAGCGCCGCACGACACCAAGCCGACGGCTCCGAAGCCCTCCCCCGAGCAGTCAGACGAGGCAAGCGAACCCGCCCCCTCTCTCGGCTGATACGTCCACGTGACAGGCCCCGCATCCGGCTTCGGTGCGGGGCCTGTTGCGTTCCCCCGCTGCGCGGGGTTGCACTCCGCTACGAGGCCGTCAAGGGCGCTGCGCGTCCCTTCGGGAGAGCCCTGCGGGCTCCCCTTGACCGCCTCTCCACTGCGTGCAATTCGGCAGGTGTTCCGTTGAAAGCAGCCAGCTCGGCGCACGCGCCGAACTGCCAACTTTCAATCGGACACACAACAACTGGAAGGCCGAACGATGGACAGGGAAACCGCGCAGGTCGAGAACGTCGGAGGGTACGTCGTCCCCGTCGACCCGATGGACGAGATGGGGTGCGACTCGTGCCAGTGAACGACGACCAGAAGCGGCCCACGATGCTCACGCCCAAGGCACCCGCCGCGCAGCTCAGCGTCGACGTCGAGCACCTGCGCCGGTTACGCGATCAGGGCATCGGGCCGGCCTACATCCGCATCACTCCCCGCACCGTCCGCTATCTCAGCTCAGAGGTCGCGGAGTGGCTGGATGATGAGGTTATGGAATCGGCCTAGGAGACGATCGCGAGTAGCCCGTCCAGGACTCTCAGCGCTGCGTTGTAGTCCGCCTCTGCGGTGGGCTCGTTCTGGGTTCGAAGCAGCGTGCCGATGAGCCCTCGGGAGTCTGTTGGGTTCTCGCGCATTACCCGATACAGCTCCAACGCCTGACGCTGATCCTCCTCCGCCTCGTCAAAGACGTTGGCAGGAAGATGGAGCTGCGTCTCGGCCTCGGCCAGAGCAAACTTCCCGACCAGCAGCTCGACCTGCGCCCGGATGCGTGCAGACGTCCTTGGAGCTAGGGCCTCCGCCTGCGACAGCACCTCACGCGCGAACTGCTCCTGGCCTTTGATATCGCCATACGACTTCGGGTAGGCACTGTCCTTGTAGAACCGCGCACGATCGCGCACCAGGCGCGCCCTGTACTCACTCACCACGCTCGCGATCGCGCGCTCGGCGGCGCGGCGTTCCTTCGTCCGCTCCCCCAATCGCGTGATCGGCACGACCGTGAGCAAGCCGCCCGCGGCACCACCGAACAAGCCTGCGACCGCAGCAACGAGGGTGTCAGTCGAGACCCACCCGCTCACGCTGGGATCCCCGCACCCTGACGCGCCTGATCTTCGTGCTTCGCGAGCGCACGGGAGACGCTGGATGCTCCCACTCCGAAGGTGCGCGCGATCTTCGCGATGCTCACACCGGCAGCGCGCATCCGGGCGGCTTCCTCGACACGCTCGGGTGTCATCACGGAGGGCCGCCCGCCGACGCGACCCTGCGCCCGAGCGTGAGCGAGGCCGCGCATTGTGTTGTCACGGATCGTCGCGACTCGCAACTGAGCTAGAACGGCCATGATGCCGACGATGGCCTCCCCATCGGCGTGGACGTGTCCACGTCCAGGAACGGTTCAGTGAGACTCCTCAGCCGGATACCGCGGCGGCCCAGGTCACGGATCAACTCGATGGCCATCAGCTCCGATCCAGCGATGCGATCCAGCGCCCGGATCACCAACGTGTCGCCCTCGCGGAGGAAGTCCAGGCACGCGACCCACTGCGGCCGATCAGCGACCCTGCTGGACTCGCCCCGGTCGACGAACACGCGGCCGGCGCCGGCCTCCCGCAGCTCAGCCTCCTGCGCATCCGGGTTCTGCTCCCGCGTACTCACTCGCGCGTAGCCGACGATGTTCACGCTCGATCCTCTTTCGTCTCGACGGTGCCGAGCCCGTAGCGCTGACGGGTGCGCTCCACCAACTCGTCGGCATCAATGTCTCCCGCGATGTACAGCTCCGCGTCCGCCAGCATCGCAGGCGACAGCGACAGGCCCTCCATTTCGGCGCTATGGATGCCCTCAGCAACCTGACGCGCTCGCTCGGCCGCCGTGGTCCCAACGGTGTTCGTCATCGCCCCTCCTGCCCGGCCCCGTACCCGCGGTCGACCATCCGAGAAGTGCTGGGGCGAGACTCCTGCGACGGTGTTTCGGATCCCGCTCGCGTGATGTCGTTTGCTGATCGTGGAAAGCTCACTTGCCAGAGGGCGCGCCCCGTTTCGGCTCCCGCTGGCATCTCGCGGGAGCCTGGGTCAAAAGGGACGATCACCTGCCCGAGCACCGCGGCGAGCTGGTCGTTTCGGCCGGTGTCTTGGCTGTGGAACCGGGCCTCCACGAATGCGTCGCGCAGCGGCGCTCCTGGCGCGAACAGCGCCGGGTCGATCCGGTAGCCGGCCTGCTGCGCGAGCTGGGAGAAGAACACGAACTGGGTTCGGGTGTTGCCCTCGCGGAAGCTGTGGATCACGTTGACTTCGCCCCAGCTCTCCGCGAGCTGGTCGACGAACTCGGCCGGCTCCAAGCCGCGCAGGTAGTTCTTGCTCGCCAGCTTGGCGTACTCGGCTTCCGCGGCCGCGGTCAGATGGGGACCGGCGCCGTAGTAGGCGTGGCCGTCCTTGGTCATGAACTGCCCGACCGGAGCGACGCGCTCCTGGCCGGCCCACTCGTACACGTCCTGGAAGATGTGCCCGTGTATCGCCTTCATGTGGTCGTAGTCGAACCGGCCCTCGACAGGCGTCTCCGCCAACTCCTGAATGCGCGAGTGGGCGTAAGCCTCCTCTAGCGTGCGCAGCTTCTCGGGGTCGGTTTCGCCGTAGGGCTTGCCCGGCGCGGTGAACTTGTTCCGCAACACAGACGTACCTGGGATGAAGTAGTCATCCCAGGTACGGAAAGTGGTGACGCGGGGCATCAGCCCTGGACGTGTCGGCGGATCGCTTCCCGCGCCTCGTCCCCGGTCAGCTCGTGCCGTGCCTGGCGCTCCAAGATGGCGCGCAGCTCCGGGTCGGTGACCTCGTGGCCGGCCAGCGCGAGCGCGGCATCCGCGAACGCCAGGCGCGCGTCGACGTCGGCCTGAGTCGGCCGGGCGGTTGCGATCGTGTGAGCCATGATGCGCCCCTTCCGTGAGCTGCTTCCATTCTACCAGAAGCCAACCGAAAACGGGGATAATAGCGTTTCGGTTGGAAAGAGTTTCGGTGGAGAGTTTCGGTGCACTGAAATGTGGATTTCACCGCTCTTTGGCGGTGTTCTGTCACTGCTTTGTGTCGGGTGGGTTCGAGCCGCCCGGACCCTCGGCGAGGGCTCGTGACCTTCGGTAGAAGGTTGCGCGGGACATACCGAGGTCGCGAGTAACCTGGGCAGCTGGCGTTCCCCCTTCGATGAGGCTGAGGGCGCTGTGGATCTGGCTGTCGGTGATTCGCTGGGGTCGGCCCCCGAGATTTTTACCCGCTGCACGGCGTTTGCTAATCGAGTCGGTGATGCGTTCCGATTTGATCTCGTGTTCCATCTGCGCCAGGGCGGCCATGATCGTGAAGAGCATCGACCCCATCGGAGTCGACGTGTCCACGTCTCCGCCACCTAGATTCAGAACGCGAAGCCCCGCACCTCGTCCTCGCAGCTCTTCCGCGAAGGCGAGCATGTTCTGCGTCGATCGGCCAAGCCGATCCAGGGTCGTGATCACGAGAGTGTCGCCCGCGATCAGCGCGGCCAGTGCCCGATCGAACTGGGGTCTGGACACCGTGGCCCCAGAGAAGCCGTGATCGACATAGAGGTCATCACGTCGAACGCCGGCCGCCAGCAGATCCGTCTCTTGCCGGCCAGTTGACTGCTGCCTTGTGGAAACACGCGCGTAGCCGATCAACTTGGTCATGTGCCCTCGGGGGTGTCTCGTAACTAATAGTGTGCACACTCATTCAAGCAGAAAGTTGCGATACATAGTTACGAGAATGTCGACGAGGAGCCGCAGGGCTGGGATTCCGCGTATCGGCCGCTCTGTCGGCTGTGGCTTTCTGAATTTTTTGGCGGGCTTCTTTCGCTTCCGGATGGCGGACTTTTAGCTGATGCCAATGACGAGTGTGCTCTGCGCGGCTTCGATCACGTCGTTGGTGACGACGGTGAGCTCGTTGATTTTCATCACTCGCTCAATTTGCGGGAAGAGGCGTTCAAGGAGTCGGAAGTTGCCGCGGGTGACGCGAGCGATCGCGGCGATGGCTTGTGCGTCGGTGAAGTCCTCAGGGTCGAGGTTCTTGCCGAGTTTTCGCCATTGTCGGTCGAGGACGAAGATGAGTTCTTCGTTGCCGAGGGGCCGGTATTGGTGGGCGAACCCGAGCCGGCTGTAGAACTGCGGGAAGTGACTGAATTGTTTCTCGATGCCGGGCATACCGATCAGGATGAGGGCAATATTGGTGCGGTCGTATTGGTCGCGGAGCCATTCGATGGCGTTGGCGCTGAGCCGTTCGGATTCGTCGATGATCACGAGTTCGAGTTGCGAGCGATTGGGTCCGCGGGTGTGGTCGACGGGGTGCCCGTGGGCTGCGAGGTATTCTTCGACGCAGATGTTCGTGCGCATCATGTAGTGTTCGAGGTTGTCTCGGAGGCCTTTGATTGTCGGTGACACTTCTGGCGTGTAGAAGACGGCCCGTGAGCGGTGCGCGGCGGCGTAGATCTTCTGATCGGAGTCCTCGCGGACGCCCCACCGATCGATGAACGGGCCGATCTGATCCCAATGCGCGTAGCGTCGAGCGGAGAGAGTTTTGCCTACTCCCGCGGGGCCGAAGCAGATCCCGATCGTGTGTTGGCGTTTGACGGTGTCGGCGAACTCCGTGAACCTGCGGTGTTCCTTCGTGACGATGAATTGTTCGCCGCTCATGGGTCATCCTCCTCGTAGATCTTCAATCGTGGTTTCGGCGCTGCCACCTCGATTTCCGTTGTATCGCGCACAGGATGGGTGCCGTGGGCGGGGAGGAAGTCGGCGACGACAGCGATGCGCTCGTTGATCCCTCGGCGTAGCTGGCGTCGTTGCAAGGTCCGGGCGGCCTGGATTTCTTTCAACCCGATCGTCGTGTTCTGGTGATCGGGGTCGACTACTTTGCAGAGGAACTGATTTCGGTGGATGACCCGGATTTCGCTGATATCGCGGGGATCGTATCGGATGACCACAGACTCGCCGACATAGCCTGCGAGAGTCGGGGCGACATATCGCAGCCCTTGGAAGTGGATGCCGTCACGGCGGACCACTCGCGTTTTCGCCACCGTGAGCAGCAGCCCGTCAAGAAGGTCGAGGCTTTCCGGCAGGCGCGGAATCCAGCCGTCGCTGATCCACGCGTCGGTTGGGGTTGCACCGGTCTCACTGTGGACGCGGTGGTTATAGTTGCTGACGATCAGCCCGCGCAACTCCACATCGAGTTGGTCCAAGGTCATCTTCGGGACCGGCCGGCGTTGTCCCTTGGTGATGTGGCCGGGCAGCACGCTGAGCAGTTCGGTGTTGACGGTGCCGAAGAATCGTTCAACCTTGCCCCTGCCCTGCGGGCGGGCGGTGGTGGAGTGCACCAGAGTGAAGTGCAGGTCGGCGGCCACCTGCACAAGTTGGTGGCTGATGAAGTCGGAGCCGTGGTCGACGTAGAGGACATCGAGGATGCCGCACATCGGCCAATCGGGTTCGCTCTTATGCCAGATCGCCTGACGCAGCGCCAACGCCGTGTTCATCGCCGACGGGGCGCCGAGGAAGACCATGTACCCGCACGCGGCACGAGAGTTGTCGTCCAGGATCACGGACAGCCATGGCCGGGCCGGTTTCCCGCTCGGGGCGATGATGAGAATGTCCAGCATCGTGTGATCGGCCTGCCACATCGCGTTCGGCAGGCCAGCCTGCCGCCGCAGCGCGAGCTCGTACTTGTCTCTGTATGCCACCGGTCCCTCCAACGCGAGCACCCTCATCCCGGGATCAATCTCGTGCACGATCGCCCAGACGACCGAGTAGGACGGGGTGGACCAGTCATGCTTCTCGCAGAGCTCCGCCACTTTGCGGTGGATCGTGGCCACCGAGTTCCGGGGGCGGATCAGGGCGAGGCCCTCGACCACCTGCTTCAGTTCTGGTCTGAGTCGATGCCGGCGCTCGGTGCGAGGCGGTGCCGGTTTCAGCCCGTCGAAACCCCTCGCCCGGTACGCGGCATTCCAGCGCTCAAGTGTCCGCAGGCCCGTACCACTGTCTCGGGCGATCGCAGCCAGCGAGATGTCGTTCTCCACGTGCAACCGGAGGAGGGCCCATCGTTCCTCGGCGCGGACGCTCCCACCCTCGGAAGGGACATTCGCATTCGACGTGGTGTCCACCAGGTCACGTTGCGGCGGCGACCCGCGGCGTCCGACGCTTCGCTGTGTTGGGGTCTCGTTTGAGGGTGCGGTAAATAGTGGTGCGGCTGACTCCCAGGACCTCCCCGATCGCGGCGACCGTCATCTCCTGCTCCGCATACATGCGTTTGGCAGTTTTCACCTGGTTTGCCGTTAACTGTGGTGGCCGGCCTCCTGTGCGTCCCCGCGCCCGAGCGGCTTTCAGCCCCGCGTTGGTTCGTTCCTTTATCAGGTCACGTTCGAACTCCGCCAACGCGGCGAAGACATGGAACACCAGACGCCCGCCCGGCGAATTGGTATCAATGGTTTCCTGCAGCGTTCGGAAGCCGACGTCCCGTGCAGCTAAAGTCGCCAACTGATCGATGAGATGCCGAATCGAGCGACCGAGCCGATCGAGCCGCCACACCACCAACGTGTCCCCGGGACGAATCTGGTCCAACAGCTTGTCAAGCTCGGGGCGGCCCTCGAGCGAACCGGAGATGACGTCTACGAAGACTCGATAGCAGCCGGCCGCGTTCAACGCGTCGACTTGGAGCGCCGCATCCTGATCGGAAGTGGACACTCGTGCGTACCCGAGAAGATGACCCATGACCCGACTGTAGCGGAACTCATCTCGCGCTGAAGGAATCGACGCATAGAATCCGGACCGGGGTTTCGCTACAAAAACCGATTCGAAGGCCCGCGAGAAGCTGCGCTCTGAGCGGGCGTCGCGAAGATCACGTTTTGACGTAGCGAATACGAACGATTCAGTTACAAAAGAACCGGACTCTCCCTCGTCGAGCGATCGAGTGTTATTTGCTGCTGCTCAGCCCTTCCAGAGCAGACAAGGCAGCGAGTAAGTGCGCATCGGCCGCGTCGGCAACGGCCTGTATTGCCGGGGAGTTGCTCAGCTGGACCATGGTCTGAGGGTTGATGGCTTGGACCGTGGTCACATTAGCTGAGCGGTCCCGTCGGATGACGACGTTGCAGGGAAGCAGCAGTCCCATGTCGGGTTCAGCGGTCAGTGCTTGTTGCGCGAGGGCTGGATTGCAGGCGCCCAAGATCAGGTAGTCACCGACGGTTTGTGCGATTTCGCTGCCGAGTTTTGTTTCGAAGGTTGCGCGGACGTCGATTTCGGTAAGGACACCGAAGCCGTTGTTTGCTAGCTCTTGCCTCACTTTGGTAACTGCTTCCTCGTAGGGCAGCGAGACGGTGATGGTGTGCGCGTAGTTCATGTGCTTGTCCTCAGTCGTTTTTTCGTAATGTTCGCGTCTGTTGTCAGGCGGTGTTGACGATTCCCATCATGCCGCCGTCTTCATGGTCCAGGATGTGGCAGTGATACACCGTCTTGCCGGTGAAGTCGTCGAAGGCGATCCGCACCCGAATGCTGCTCATCGCGGGGACATTGACCACGTCTTGCCAGAGGACGCTGTTAACGGCGGCGCCGGCTCGCTCGACGATCTGCATGGGCCAGACGTGCAGGTGCACGGGATGATCCATCGGGCTGGTGTTGGTCAGCGTCCACTCCTCGAGGGAACCGGAGTGCACGACCGTGTCGATCCTGGCCGGGTCGAACTCCTTCCCATCGATGGTGAAGGCCATCATGTTGCCTCCCGACCCCATGCCCATCCCGGCGGCCCCCATCCCCATCGCGAAGGTCAGCTCGCGCCGATCGTCAACCGTTGAGTTCCTCAGATCTCGAGGTTGTGGCTGCGTGGGCACAGCGGCCGGCGTAGCAGGTGGACCGGCAACAATAAAGGTAGCCAGATTCACCATCGTGGAGGAAGGCCGCGTGCCACCCATCATTCCCATCGCGGCTCCCCTGTCAAAGGGCACAGTCTGAAAAGATGCCGTTCCTGCTACTCCCGTGACAAGAAGGTCGGCGCGGTTTCCTGGAGCGAGGACGACTTCCGTGACGTCCTGCGGCTGCGGAAATCGACCGGAGTCGATTCCTAAAAGTTGCAACTGTTGACCGTCAAGGCGAAGCCTGAGATACCGTGCAACACACGCGTTGATAATCCGCCACCGTTCGCGCTCGCCCGGTCGAGCGCTCAGCTGCGGTGAGACTTGCCCGTTGACGAGCATCAGTTTCCCCTCCCGTCCAACCATCCGATCCATCGCCGACGCCGCCGGAATCGTTCCAGATCCGTCGAGAGTGATGTCGGAGAGGACGAGAACCCGGTCTCGGCTGACGGGGATGGGGGTTGCATCCTCGACGATGATGGCACCATAAAGGCCACCGAACACTTGTGTGGCAACCATGCCGTGATGGTGCGGATGGTACCAGTACACACCCGGCGGATGATCTGGCGGCAGTTGATATTCGTAGTCGAAGGATGACCTCGGATCGATCGACACAAATACGTTGTCGCTGTTTCCGTCCGGGGAAACGTGGAGCCCATGAACGTGGAGGTTGGTGGGCTGTTTTAGCTGGTTATCCACGGAAATCTTCAGCCGGTCTCCGGGGCGGATAATCAACGTTGGGCCGGGTAGTCCGCCGTTGTAAGTGAGAGCGGTTGCGTGGCGTCCAGCTATCTGCGCGGGCCCTTCGGCAGCCGTCAGTTTGAGTTGCAGGGCACCGTTGACACTGCGCAGGGCCATAGGTTCGGTGAAGCGCTGGGCTGCCGATGGGACAAACCCGGTATTTTCGGTCCAGAAAAGTCCGGCGCCACCGGCGACGATGCTGGCTGTTCCGAGACCACCGAGGATCAGAGCGTGCCGTCGGCTTATGGGCTCCATCAGGTTCCGTCACCGAGAACACGGATTCGTTCCTGATATTCCTCCGTCGTCAGATCCCCTCGGGCATACCGCTCATCGAGCAGCTGTCGGGCGCTGCTACTTTGCCTCGGCATGTTCTGCTCGTCGCGGCGGTCGCGTTTCACGCCGCCTCCGAGGGAGCGCACCAAGAGGATGATGAGCAGAACGACTCCAGCGGCGATGAGCACCCCGAACAGCCATCCGCCACCCATCCCAATCCCGTTCATCATGATACGTTCGCCTTTCCTTGATTTTGCTTGGGTCACCAAACAATTGGTAGTTTTGCGGGAGCACTGCCATCGTGGCGGCCGAAGGCGAAGCAGGCGTGGGCCTGCTGAGCACCCGGTTCTCGTTCTTGTCCCTTGTGGAGTTTGAGGTCTTGGTGGTCAGCCCTGCTCGGATATTCATATCCTCGATCGCCTGCTCTGGATCGTTCGGGCTATCACGGCCTTGTAAGCGATCTTCGTGGTGACTTGGTCGTGCCACTTTGATCCGCCGCCGGCGACCCGCGCAGCCAGAATGGTCAACAGCACCACTGCGACTGCCACAGGTAAGCCGGCTGGCCAAAGGCCGTTAATCGAGAAGCCTTCAATCATGACGCGTCTTCCTTTCGGTGCGGCTTTTACAAAGGCACACACATCCCCATCCCTCACATTTGCCGCTCCCCGAGGTAGGCAACGGCGGAGGGCATAACGTTGATGCGAGGGCTCAGCTCGGAATTGTCGGCTCCAGCTGCCGCCATGCCCAGAAGATATTCCTCTGGCATGCGATCAGCTACGCCAGGGTAAGAAACAGTTTTTCGAGCTCATCAACGGTCAGGGGCTCGGCCGGGTCATCAGGCGAGGCGATACAGCGTTGCATCGCCGAGGACACAATAGTGAATCCGGCACGGTCGAGGGCTTTTGAGACGGCGGCTAGTTGGATGACGACGTCCCGGCATTGCCCTCCCGATTCGACGGCCGCGATCACGGCGCCGAGCTGGCCCTGTGCCCGGCGCAACCGGTTGAGCACCTTCCGCTGATTTTCTGCGGCAGTTGCCCCGGAAATGGATTTTGTCGGGGGTGGGCCATGTTGCGCCTTTCGTTGGATTGGGCTTACCGGCCGGAAAAGAGCCGGGCAAAGAAACCACCCTTGGCAGACGGTTCGTTTTCATGGCCGCGGCATCGTTGCGCGTTCGCAACGCCTCGCATGACCTGGTCAACATGCTGCCCGCATCCTGCCCACGTTGTTTTCCCGCACTTCCTACACGTAACAGCCCTACACATGTGTTTCCCTTTCGGCTTAGAAGTTCGCTTTGCGAATGAACGTGAGCGTGAGATGGAGGACGCTCAACCTGTGACGAGGTCGACCCCCGCCGAGGCAGCATCGGCGAACAGGGCATCAATATGCACCGGATCCTTGCCGCTACGTTGCAGCAGGCTCGCTGCGATGCCCGCGCGGTAACCGGAGCCGCAGTGCACCCAGAGCCGGCCGGCGGGGACCTCCCCGATCCTGGGCAGCAGTTCATGCAACGGGATGTTCACGGCGCCGGGGATGTGCGCAGCATCATATTCGTCCGTTCGGCGCACGTCGAGGATCGTCTCCTCCTCCGGCCGACCGGCGAGCATGCCTTCCCAATCGACACGCGGGTAGGAGGTGACAACGGCCCCGGGTGCCAGAGAGGCCGGATCGGTGCCAATGGCAGTATCCGGAGAATCGATGCCGATGCGGGAAAGATCCCGGATCGCGTTCTCCACATCTTCTCGGGCGCCGACGAGAGTGAGCTTGTTATCCCACGGCAAAATCCAGCCAAGATAGGTCGTGAAATTCGAGCCGTCACCGTATTCGAAGCTCACCATGCCCTCCAGATGAGTACTGGCAAAAGCGACCCGATTGCGGAGATCGACCACCCATTCGTCGTCATCCAGACGACGACTAAGCTCATCCGGATCCAGTGACTCGGGAAGAATCAGCTCCGCCGGGCCGGGGCCCTGCGTGTTGGCCGGGCTCATGTGGGCATAGTACGAAGGGTACGCAGTAAGGTTCGCGATCAATTCCCGCACGAAGTGCTCTTCGTCAGGATCGATGAGAGCATGATTGGCTTCGATCTGCTCGGCCACCGTGGAAGCGGACGCGCCTGTGGACGGCCCGGAGGAGCAGAAGGATCCGAAGCCATGCGTCGGGTACAGTGCGGCCTCACCCGCGGCCTCCTGGGCCAGGCGGCGTGCCGAGGCGTATTGGTCATGGGTGAGCGCAACGGTGTCATCGGCGCTGACCAGATCGGTGCGGCCCACCGAACCGTAGAGCAGGCTCCCACCGGAAAATACCGCCTGCTCTTCCCCTGCTGTGACGATGTAGGACAGATGCGTGTGGGTGTGTCCGGGGGTCGCGACCGCCTTCACCCGCAGAGAGCCGACCAGGATTGTCTCGCCGTCTGTGATTGGCTGATGCTCAAATCGCACTTCATCCGCTGCATTGATGAGGTAGACAGCATTCTGGCTTCGTGCCAGTACCAAACCGCCGGTGAGGTAGTCATTGTGCAAATGGGTTTCGGCGACGTGCGTGATTCTCACACTAGCATCCGCCGCAGCTTGCTCAACCCGGTCCGTATCACGTTGAGGATCGACGACCAACGCCACCTCCCCGTCATGCACGAGATACGAGCGGTCTCCAAGCTGAGGAGTGTCAATCACAACTACGTCCATAAGTTCCTTCTCCTCAACATGCATGAGCGGCCGGGGCAAGCATTGGTCTTTACAGGAAATGTTACCCCGGGGGGTATAGCGTTTACTGTGAACAACGACCTCTACGTCAAAGCGGGCTACGGAGTATTCCTGGAATGAAGGAAATCATCGTCGATTCGGTCGGCGACCGAATTCCGTGCGCGACCGAAGGCAGCTGTCGGTGGTTCGGCTTATGACCCAGCGGACCGGCTGCCGGCACCGCCATGGAAAGCCGAAAGAACGCCGCCATCGTTTGGCAAAAGCCACATCTGTCGGCAGAGCCGCCGACGCGGCCGACGAGACGCTTCATATCCCTAGGGTTATAAGACGAATTGCCATTTGGAAGGTCCGTGTTGTGTTGGCTTGGCGGGTTGCGGCAGTTCGATCACTTGCTCATACCTTTCTTGCTGATCATTTCGGGGTGGTGGTCGTCGCCTCGCATGCGTGCGGCAACGATCAGGCCGGACGCCGCGGTGAGCGCCGCAACGACGACGATCGCGGTTGGAATCCCATAGGCGTCGGCTATCAGCCCGGAGAGCAGGGCGCCGACGGCGAACCCGCCGTCGCGCCAGAGGCGATAGATCCCGACAGAACGTGCCCGCCATTTCGGGTGGGCGACGTCGCCGATGGCTGCGAGCAGTGTCGGGTAGACCATGGCTGTTCCGGCGCCGAGTAGCACGGCGGCGAAGAGCCAGAGTCCGAACCCGGTGCTGAACGCGGTCAGGGCCAAGCCGATGGCTTGGACGAGCATCCCGCCGACGATCAGTTTCTTGCGGCCGGTCCGGTCGGACAAGGCGCCCGTGACGAGTTGCCCCGCTCCCCAGACGGCAGGGTATACGGCCGCGAGGATGCCGATCCTGGCGACGGAGAGACCGGCGGAGGCGAACAGGACGGGGAACAAGCCCCAGGCGAGGCCGTCGTTGAGGTTGTTGACCATGCCTGCCTGACTGACCGCGGACATGGATTTGTCTCGGAAGCTGGTCAGGGTGAAGATCTCCCGAGTGCTCAGTTCTGCACCGGAATGGGGGTGGGCGGTCACGTGGCTGGTGGCCTCGAGTTCGGCATGGTGGCGGGTCTCGTGCACGGTCAGGACGGACAGCCCCAGTCCGAGGGCGATGTAGGCGGCGCCAAGCAGGAACGGTCCCGGCCGCAATCCGTAGGCGGCGGCGATGTAACCGGTCGCCAGTGCGGTTGCAGCGAGGCCGAGGTAACCGGCGGCTTCGTTCAGTCCCATGGCCAGGCCGCGGCGAGAAGGGCCGACCAAGTCCATTTTCATGATCACTGTGGTGGACCAGGTCAGGCCCTGGTTAATGCCCAGGATCACATTCGCAACGACTATCCACGCCCAGGACGGACCCAGGATCAGCAGGAACGGAACGGGGAGGGCGATGAGCCACCCGGCCACGAGGACGGGTTTGCGCCCGTACCGGTCCGAGAGCGTGCCGGCGAAATAGTTCGTGGCGGCCTTGGCAAGCCCGAAGGCAAGGATGTAGGTGAGGGCGGACGTGTACTGGTCCAGGTGGAAGACCTGCCCGGCCAGCAGCGGCAGGACGGTGCGTTCCTGACCGAGGGTGCCCCCGACCAGGGCGTTCACGGCCACGAGCAGGATGAACTGGGCCAGGTTCTGCCGCAGACCGAGCCGGATCCCAGCGCCGATACCTGTCCTCCCGGCAGCAGCGTCGCCGCGGCTCATGTCATTGTCTCTTCCCAGGCCGACCCCGGCTCAAGGTCCTGTCTTGCTGCCTGCGTCCAGTCGGTGGGTCCACCGTTGAGCACGGCGACCCCAGTACGCCCCGAGGCCGTCAGGATGCTGGCACCGCCCATCGCGCGTTCCCCATGACCGCACATCACCAAGACCGGACCCTCTGGCACAGCGGCCACATGGTCAGCAAGGTGGCCGAGTTCGATGTTGACGGCGCCCGGCACATGTCCTGCGGCGTATTCGCCAGCCTGGCGGATGTCCAGAACAGCTGCCCCGTCCTGAACGCTGCGGACCATTTCGTCCGCCTCGAGCAGGTGCAACATCTCTGCTTCGCCGTGTGTCTTTTCCCACGTGGGATAGCCGCCGCCCAGTTCGCCGGCGAGGCTATCGAAACCGACCTTCGCCGCGGCGACGGCGACATCGGCCGGGTCCTGGTCAGCGGACCGCACGATCACGATCGGGCGGTCCAGCGTGGCGAGCCATCCGAGCCAGGTCGCGAACACCGGACGGAACGGGATCGAGAGCGAACCCGGAATGTGGCCCGCGGCATAGTCGGCGGTCTGCCGCGCGTCGATGATCTGCGCACCGTTCTGGATGAGGGTGCGGACCTGCGGCGCGGACAGCGGCGTCAGACTCGGCTCAGCATGCAGCACGGCAGGGCCCCGCCTGTTGACTTCCCCCAGGCGCAGGAAGTAGTCCGGAAACGTTCCCAGCGTTGCCAACAGGGCGTCAACGAAAGCATCCTCACCACCGACCTGCAAAAGCGGGTTGGTCTCTCGTTCGCGGCCGATGGTAGTGACTCGGTCACCGCTCCCTCCGGCGGAGCAAAAGGACCCGGCCCCATGGGTCGGCCAGACCGGGGTGGTGTCGGGGAATTGCATCAACCGTTGCAAGGAGTGGTACTGAGCTCGGGCAAGCGGAATCGTCATGTCCGAGCTCACCAGGTCCGTCCTGCCTGCAGTGCCGACCATCAGGGAACCGCCGGTGAAGATTCCGGCCAGGTCCCCGTCGTCCAACAACAGGTAGGACAGGTGCTCAGGGGAATGACCGGGAGTGGACAGGGCACGCAAAGTGAACCGGCCCAGATCCACGTCTTGACCGTCGGTGAGCGAAGTGTAGGCGAAGTCGCGCGGACCGACCTCAGGGGCGAGCACGGCGGCGCCTTCAACCTCGGCCAATTCGGCAACGCCGGAGATGAAGTCCGCGTGCAGATGGGTTTCCACCGCATAGGCGATGCTCAGCCCGCGTTGAGAAGCTTCCGCCCGGACCTGCCGAAGATCTCTCTCAGGGTCCATGACCAGGGCGACGCCGCCACCGAGAGCAAGAAGATAGGTCGAGTTCCCCAATCCCTCATCCACAACCGGGATCAGATTCACAGAGGCCATGTCGGTCCTTTCCGTGCGTCAAACCAGCGAGCGAAAATTGTATTCCAGTCAAACATGGAATAGTATCCGGTTCAGTATTACACACGTTGTTGGAGGAGCAAGTGGGAGATCAGGTCAGGAAATCGGAGCTGTTTGAGGAGTTCGCCCGTGTGGGTAAAGCCTTGGGTAGCGGCAAGCGGCTCGAATTGCTGGACCTGCTCGCCCAAGGGCCGCGGAGCGTGGAAAGCCTCGCCTCCGCCGCCTGCCTCCGCCTCAGCACCGCTTCGGCACATCTACAGGCCCTTCGCCAAGCTGGTTTGGTCACCACGCGACGGGACGGCACCCGGATCTATTACGACATCGCCGGTCCTGACGTGCTGCGCCTCTACGCCCTGATGCGTTCCGTCGCCCAGGAATATGTAGCAGCCGTCGAGCCTAGGCGCACCGCCTACCTCGGGCTCGCCGGAAGCCGGGAAGAACATGAGGAAGTCACCCGCGAAGACCTGCTTGCCCGGGTGACGGCCGGGACCGTCACCGTGCTCGATGTGCGCCCCGGCGAGGAATACCAGGCGGCCCACATTCCCGGCGCTGTCTCCATACCGCTCGACCAGCTGGCCGACAGGATCTCCGAGCTGCCCAAGAACACCGAGATCGTCGCCTACTGCCGCGGCGCCTACTGCGTCCTCGCCTACGAAGCACTCGACCAGCTCCGCGCCCACGGCCGCACCGCACGCCGCTTGAACGAAGGAATGCTCGAATGGCGCCTAGCCGAACTCCCCACCGAAGCCGGAACCGCCGCCTGAAAAGGAGACCACCCGATCCGCGGCCATACCGCGATCGCAGGTCGTCCCACACCCGCGAGGAGAATCCGCGCCCGTATCCACACTGCTCGCGAAGGGCTCGTGACTCTGGGCGTCGACGCGGACAACATTCACGTCAACCACGGCCTCGCCGGTGCAACTGGACCAGGCGAGCCTGCTCGAGGCGCTCGCTTCCGTCCGCGCGGAACGCGGCCGCTGCGCGGAAATGGGATCGGCTACCGGGCCGGCGACGATGACAAAGAGCCTGTGAAAAGACGGCCACTATCACTGTCATACTCAGCACCGAGCGATCCTTCACAGTGCGATGTCGCCGGTCTCCGCGTGCAGCATGCGATCGTTGCCCCTTCGAATGAACACGAAGCGATCGTTTGTCACATGCATCGACCGTTTCAAGGACGGCGGCGGCGTAGCGCCCAGATTCCCTCGCAAGTAGCGGCGACGGCGAGCCCGAAGACTTGGTGTGCGAGGAGGCCGCGTAGGTGGGTGACGAGCGGGTAGGCGCGGTTTGGGGCGCTGAAGCCAGCCATCGGCGTCGTGAGCTCATCGGCGATGAGGGACATTGCTGCGCCGAGCACAAGGGCCGCCGGCACCGGCCGCATCTGTACCTTGCGTCGCAGGAGCGGGTAGAGGGGTGACCAGCTGAGGCGAGGCCGTAGTGCATGAACATCGACCCGGCTTCCAGAGCCTTGCCGTGTAGGTCGATGTCCGCTACGCCGAAGATCTTCTTCGCTGCGAGCTCGTACGGTGGTCCCGGCCGCGCGGTGTCCTCCTTCTCCCTTTCTCCCTGGCCTGCGCGGATTCGAGTTCGTAGAGCTTCTTGCTCACGGGTTCCATCACCCTCGTGCCGGCATACCCGGCGATCCAGGCAGTGAGAACGTCTTCGATCACTCCTTGAAGCTTCACGATATTTCCTTCAGTGTTGGCTTCCGCTTGGGTGCTTATGCTTGGATGTGGTCGATTGCTGCCAGGTAGGCCTCGTGGTAGGTGGGGAACTGGGCGACCTGGTCGCGGAGCGCGTCGAGTGGGATTCGAGCCCGGATAGCGAGGGAGGCGTGGTGGATCCATTCGCCAGCGAGTGGGGAGATAGCCCAGGCTCCGATCAGTACCTTCGCGTCGGTGTCGACCAGTAGCCCGAGGTTGCCGATGGGGTCTTTCTCATAGGTCCAGGGCCGGGCGATGGCATTGGCGAGATCCAGCTCGGTGGAGGTGGTGTGCAGACCGGCTCGGTCGGCCTGCTCCTGGGTCAGGCCGGCGGCAGCGATTTCGGGTTCGCCAAACACGACGCGGGGGATGCCGTCGTAAAACGCTTTGCGGGTCCCTCCGAGAATCGCGTCGGCGGCGATCCGTCCTTGGTATTTCGCAACATGGGTGAACGGCATCACCCCCGTCACATCTCCGATCGCCCAGATATTCTCGGCAGCTCTGCACTGCCCGTCGATCTGTATCTGACCGTGCTGCCCGATGTGCACCCCAACATCTTCAAACCCGAGGTTGCCGCTGCGAGGCTTCCGGCCGGTGGCGAAGATAACGACGTCGCCGATGACTGTGCTGCCGTCCTCGAGCTCGATCGTGCTCGCTTCCCCGTCGCGGCGCGCTCGTCGGGCCGACGCGTTCAATCGCACGTCAACCCCTGCGCCTTCGAGATGCCGCTTCGCAAGTTCCCCGACGCGGGGTTCCTCCCGGTCGATCAGCCTGCCACCGCGCTGCAGGAGAGTGACGTTCACTCCGAATCGAGACAGGAATGTGGCAGTTTCCACTCCGACCGCGCTGCCGCCGACGATCACAGCGCGGTCGGGCAGCGTGGTCGCGGTGTAGGTTTCCCGGTTCGTCCACGCGGTGATCTCGTGCAAACCCGGCAGCGGTGGCACGACGGCATCGGCGCCAGTGGCGATGATGATGTGTTCGGCCAGAATCTCCTGGTCCCCAGCCTGGATACGGCCTGGACCGGTGATTCGTGCGTCCTCCTTGATCACGGTCGCGCCTTGCTTGCTGTATCCCTCGATCTGGCCGGCGTCGTCGAGGTGGCGGATCATGTAATCGCGGTAGTCACTTGTCTCGGGCCAGTTCACCTTCGCCCCGCCCACCCCGGCTGCACGTTGCACCTCCGTCTGGGTCTCCGGTGGCCGTAGTACGGTCTTGGAGGGGATGCACGCCCAGTAGGCGCATTCCCCGCCGATCAGCTCACGCTCGATCACGGCGACCTTCTTGCCCGCCTTCATCAAACGGCTCGCCGCGACCTCACCACCAGGACCCATGCCCAGGACCACAACATCTACCCGCTCGCTCATCGCTTACACCTTCCTGGCGTGTTTCATGATCGATCGCAGTGGGAGTCTGAGATCGTCCTCGAGTGGACTCTCGTCTAGCAGCAGCTACTCGAGGTGGATGCCCTGTTGTCTTGATCGGCGTTCTTGATCATCGTGCGGGCCATGTTCTCCCCGACAACGTACGCCTCCACAACCGGTAGGACTTCCCCGCCGGGGTGTGCATCGAACCAACTTTGTGCGTCTTCGGCTGAGGTGAAGTAGTGCACCTGGTTGCAGAACGCAGACCGGATAGAGGTCATGTCGTCCGGGTTGACCAGGGATACCACGGCGGTGTCGGGGGACACCGAGCGCACCCCATCAGGCCCGACAGTGATGGAAATAGGCTCACCGCTTGCGGGGCTGACCGATTCCACCCGTGCGGTAACGCTGAGCAAAGTGGGGAAGATGAGGGTGTCCAGCGCGCACCAGGTGTAGAGCTGTTCACCGTTGACCTCGAAACGGTGCGGCGTGGGCCGAAGTGTCAGGCCCTGCCCGATGATGCGGCCGTTCTCGTACTCGATATCTGGCACTGCGGCAAGCGCCTGCCGCACCTGGGCTTCACTTCGGCCGGTCGCCGCTGCCAGGGCTCCGATCTCGACCGGGTCGCCCTGGGCGAGCAGTTTCAGCAGCGGCAGCCAAAGCGAGGCTTCCTGCCCCGTCTCGGTCGAGGTGAGACGTTCAGCAATGGGAGTGGACTGGTTCATGTGATCCTCCGTAGATCGACGGTTACTTGAGGTACTTGAGGTACTTGAGGTGGGTCAGGCCGCGCAGCAGGAGAGCTTGCTGACATCGGTGGAGAAGGACTGGGCGGCGATCTTGATGCCCTCGGCCATCGTCAGGTACGGGCTCCACATGTTCGCCACCTGGTCGACGGTCATGCCGGCTTCTAGGATGTACACTCCCGTTGCGGCGAGGTCCCCCGCATCCTTCGCCACGGCCGTCAGGCCAACGATGCGGCCGGTTTTGGCCTCGGTTACGATCTTGATGAACCCGCGGGTGTCCCGGTTTACCAGCGCCCGCGGGACGTACTCCAATGGCAGCACCCGGCACGTGCAGCTGATGCCGGCCTCGTTGGCCTGTTTGTCCGTCATCCCCACCGCAGCAAGTACCGGACTGGTAAACGTGACTCGCGGCAGATGCCGATAGTCGACCTTTCGACCGGCATTGTTAAACGCGTTCTCCACCATGAGGGCACCGTGCGAGGCAGCGACGTAGACGAACTCCGGATGCCCGGTGACATCTCCTGCGGCCCAGATCCGAGCGTTAGAAGTGGCCAGTTCCGCGTGGACAAGCACCTCGCCCTGTTCCCCCGTCTGCACGCCCACCGCAGCTAGATTCAATCCTTCAGTGACAGGACGTCGGCCTGTCGCGACCAGCAGTTTCGCTGCACGGAACTCTTCGCGCCCACCCGAAACGTTTGCGGCGGCGACGACTTCGCCGGTGTCGGCGTCGACAGAGACCGACGTTACGGACGCTCGCCGTACGACGCGGATGCCTTCGTCAGCGAACACGGCGCCCAAAGCCCTGGCAGCTTCCGGTTCCTCGGCTGAGGCCAGCCGGGAGCGCACTAGGAGAGTGACCTGAGAGCCCAAGCGGGCGAAGAGTTGGGCCTGCTCGAGGGCAACGTATCCGCCGCCGAGAATCAGCAGCGAGGCCGGCACCTCGGGCAATTCCATCGCGGTTGTCGATGTCAGGTAATCGACCTGGTCGATTCCCGGAATCACCGGCACCCACGGGGTGGACCCGGTCGCGATCAGATAATGCGCGGCACGCACGGTACTAGTGGCGCCGCCCTCCCCCGTAACGGTCAGGGACGGGTCTTCTTGACTCCCAGTGAACGTGGCGTTGCCGTGCAGCAGTTCCCAGCCATACTCCCCGATCAAGTCGACATACTTCTCCGAGCGCAACCCCTCCACCAACGCCCGTTTCCCGGCAATCAGCGCCGGCATATCCACCGGGTCAGCACTCGCCATAATGCCGGGGAACCTGGCGGCGTCCAGCGCGACATGGCGGGCCTCGGCTGCAGCGAGCAACGCTTTCGAGGGCACGCAACCAGTGTTCACACAGGTGCCCCCGACGGTCGAGCGCTCGATCATCACCACGGATTTGCCCAGGTTCGTGGCCCGGATCGCCGCGGCGAACGCGCCACCGCCGGAACCGACGATCGCCAGATCAAAAGTGTGAACGGGCTCGGACATATGGCCTCCACGGGCATAAAGGGCGGATCGAATAGCTAAAAAACGCTTGCCGCACCCAGTCTGTACCTTCCAGTAGACTGGAACGTCAAGGGATGTAGAGCAGGAAAGGGGCATTATGCGTATCGGTGAAGCAGCCACGGTAACCGGGATGACGACGAAAACGCTCCGGTTCTACGAAGGCCGTGGCCTGTTGCCGGCCACCCCCCGGGCGCCGAATGGCTACCGGGACTACGGAGCGGACACCGTGGCCCGCATTGATTTCATCCGTCGCAGTCGGGTCGCCGGTCTCACCCTGACTCAGATCAGCGACATCCTGAAGGTTCGAGACGCCGGCCAGGCCCCGTGCACGCACGTACGCGACCTACTGGCTGAACAGTTGGCAGACCTGGACCGGCAGATCACCGAACTCACCGCCCTGCGCTCAACCGTCGCGGAATACCACGCTTTGGTCCTCGCTGCCGATCCCGTCGCCTGCGACCCGGAACGCATCTGCAGCTACCTTTGAGCCTGGCGTGTCCCGGTATCCGGTTCCTCCGGTGCGGGGCAACAATCGTCGTCCTGCGGATCTCCACTCCCGTCAGGTCGGGAAGCGATTCGATGCCATACCACGCCAACCAGGACCGCCGCAATCAGCACGCCGCCGCCTGTGACGACGACCGGTTGGTTGCTGCCGATCCACACGGACATGGAACCGGATATCCCTGTGAGGATTGACACGCCGGGAGCACCGCCGAGGAGTTGTGGTAGCCAATAGATCAGCAGATAGACGCCGGAGGCCGCCAGCACCGCGCCGGTGATCCGTGTCATGTGCGGCAGGAGCCGGCGCAGGTAAGTGCTGATCACCGTGCTGGCGAATGCGGTCACCACCGACAGGGTCACCAGCAGCACCGCGGACCCGGCAGCGTAAGCGGCGAACACCAACAGCACGGTAGCCCAACCGGTGCCGGTCAGAGCCTGTGTGACCACGGCCAGTAGCAAGGCCAAACTGCAGGAAGCCGATGCCAACGCGTAGCCGACACCGAAGGCGATCATCCCTCCCTGTTTGCGGTTACGCCCCACTGAGCCGAGAAAGTTCAATCCCAGCGAGATCCTCAGCCCGATCAGCATCGCGAGACCAAGCAGCGCGAAAATGGCTCCTAACGCCGCAGCCAACCACGGGATCACCCCCACCAGCAGGTGCATGCCGGCGGCCAGGAGCAGGCCGAATATTGTGAAGGTGCCGGTGTAGCCCAAGGTGAGGGCCAGCCCGGAACGCAAACCGCCGGCAAGTCGCCCCCACACTCCTCGAGTGCTGCCGGTGGTGCCGGTGCCGTAGGCCAAAAACGCCGGCAGCACGGCGAACCCGCACGGGTTCACCGGTGCCAGCATTCCGGCCCCGAAAGCCAGGACAAGAAGCGCGCCCACTACGAGCCGGCCTTGGTCACGGCGTCACGGATTTGCCCCGCGCTCGGTTCGACGCCGCGGAACACGACGGTGCCGGCCCGGTTTATCACCACCACCGAACTCAGGTCCTGCACCTGGTAGGCGCTGATCAGTTGTGCGTTCGAGTCACTCGCGTAGGCCAGCGAAGAAGCGTGATTCTGCGCCAGGAACGCGGTGATATCCGCCACTGTTTCCGAAGGCGCAACATCCACGGCAACATAGTTCGCCGCCTGAGGCGCCGCATTCTGAACCCCTGCCAGCGCGGCGCTTTCCGGGCCGCACGATCCACAGCCCACCGAGAAGAAGAACAATACGGTCGGCTTGGACCCAGGCACGACAACCTGCCCGCCGGTGACGGTGTGAGCGGTGAACGCTCCGGACGCAGCCGGTGCCGCCGCTCCAGCCGACGAGACCGGAGCAGATTGAGCGGTGCTGGCCGTGCAGCCGGTCAAACCGAGCCCGACCGCCGCCACGACCGCAGCGACACTCAGCCACGATCTGCTCCAACGCGGGCGCCGGACTACCGTCATCATCGCGGTACCATCCCTCACCGTTGGTGTCCCTTGACCCGATCGACCGGGCCGCGTACGAATCCTGGTTTCTCCGGAACACAGCAGTCCTCGACCGCTCGCCTCATTACCAAATGCCGCCGCCGAAACAGCAACCACACCAACACGCTTCCGGCCGCCACGATCGCCGCCGCGATCACCCACGGGTTGGCCAACACAGCACCAACTCCGCCAAGGATCCCGGCAAACCCGACCGCAGCAGCCGCACCAATCAACAACGGAGCCCCGCAGCACGCGGCCGGGAGCAACAGAATCCCGATCGTGGCCAGCACGGTGCGCCCGCCGCCAAGCTTCGAATCAGCCGACATGATCATTCCTCTCAACCCCGGCAAATCCGGTCCACCAGCTTCATGGAGGGCGCAGTCCGGAGAGACGCCTCAATAGCAGTGTCGACCTTCCCCCTGATGGAAGGTCAAGTCGGGCCGGGAATCACAGGATCACCACCGCCTGGCGGACGATCGCGCCATCAAACAAACCGCTGAACCTACGCTGCTTGCGTCCTCCGCGCCGGGCTTCCGGCATCACCGTAGTCAGCGGCGCTCACACGGGCCGCACAGTGTGCCCGTACCAGAGGGGTCGGCGTGCGGGTCCTAGTATCCGGCCGGCCAGTTGAATGCGGCGGGCGCTGTCGCCGTGGTGCCGGACCGGGTGACCACCCACTGGAAATTCGGCCCAGCAAAGTGCTAATCGGTGGTTACGGCCACTGTCCCGTTTAGCTATAGGTTATGGAGACGCTGTCTGATTGCCAGTAAGTTGTCAGCGCTCGTCAGGAATTGAGCACTTTCGCTCGTGAGGAATTGAGCACTTCGTTGTGTGGTTAGTTTGCCGCGTTTTCGGCGCGGACGGAGGGTAGCGTCTCGATCTCGGTGTTTCGGAGTCGATAGCTGGAGCCCTTCAGTGTGACGACTTCGGCGTGGTGGACGATGCGGTCGATCATGGCCGCGGCGACGACTTGGTCGGAGAAGACGTCGCCCCAGCGGGCGAAGGGCATGTTGCTGGTCAGGATCAACGACGCGTGTTCGTAACGGGATGAGACGAGTTGGAAGAACAAGTTCGCGGCGTCCTGCTCGATCGGGATGTAGCCGACCTCGTCGACGATGATCAGCCCGTAACGGCGCAGCTTGGCCAGCTCAGCGCCGAGCTTGCCAACCGTGTGGGCGGCTTGCAGGCGGGTTACCCATTCGGTTGCGGTGCCGAACAGAACCCGGTGACCCAGGTGGGCGGCTCTGATCCCGAGCGCGATCGCCAGGTGTGTCTTGCCAGTCCCGGGCGGACCGATCAGGACGACGTTCTGCCCGCCCGCGAGAAAAGCCCCGCCGGCCAGGTGCAAGATCGTGTCGCGCTTCAGCGCGGGTTGGTGATCGAACACGTAGTCCTCGATCGTCTTGCGGGCGGGGAACCCGGCCGCCCGGATCCGCAGATCCGATCCGGAGGAGTCCCGGGCCGAAACCTCCCGATCCAGGACGGCAGCTAAGTATTCCTCGTGGGACCACCCGGCGTCGCGGGCCTGCTCGGCCAGCCGGGCAGCGTGCTCCTGGATGCGCGGCGCCTTCAGCGCCCGGGCGAGATGGTCGATCTGCTTGATCGCGGTGCTAGTCATGCGGTGTGCTCTTCCTGGTCGAGGGTGATGCCGAAGAAGGCGTCGTAGTCGGCCAGATCCCGCAGGATCCCGGCATCCTCGATCGTCTTCGGCCACGGTTGCTGGAACGCGACCCGCAGCCGGCCGGCGCTGCTGACGTGTTCGGGGTCGGTGATCCGTCCGGCGCGTCCCCAGCTGCGGGGATGGTCGGCGACCAGCCGACCGGCGAGACGCGCTTGGACCCGCTCCAAGTCGGCGCTGACATCGACCATCCGATCGATCGCCGCCGGGTCGACGGAGTAGTCATTGCCGAGCACGGGCGTGTAGTAGTCCCGGCCGACCCGGATCCGGTTGCGGAACCCGGCCTGCGGGTCCAACGGCGGCAACGCCAGCATCGACCTCCGGTCCAGCTCGATCAGCTGAGTCGGCCGGGTCTGGAGCGATCGGACCGTTCGTTGATTCGCTCTGGTCAGCCAGGTCGCCAGCTGGGCGTTGAAGTCGTCGGGGTGCTCGAACTGGCGGCCAGGCATGAACGAGGTCTCCAGGAACTGGTTCGCTCGTTCGACGATGCCCTTGGACTCCGGATCGAAGGGCTTGAGCTGAACAATCCGAGTGGCCAGCGTCCCGCAGAACCCGGTGACGCCCTCCGCGAGATGGTTGCGGCGGCCAATGCCGGCCTCGTTATCCCAGATCAGTCGTCGGGGAACGGCGCCCAGCTGCCCACTCAGCAGCGACCACATGCCGGCCAGCAGGTCCGGTGTCTTGCGGGTGGGTAGCATCCGGGCGGTGATGAACCGTGAATACGAGGCGACCATCACCAGCACCGGGAAGGACGCCCATTGGCCGGTCCCAGTCGGAATCCGCGCTGGCGGGAACCAGAGATCGCACTGGACCTGGTCGCCCGGGGAGTAGTCCAGCCGGTCGGCTGGGTCCTTCGGTGAATACTCCGGCCGCAGCAGGGCGACCCGTTTCCGGAACCACGACGGCGACCCTGCCCAACCGACTCGTTCGGCGATCACCGTCGCCGGCATCGTCGGGAACTCGGCCAGCAGCGACCGGACCCGCGGCTCGAGCTCGTCGAACGCCGACGGTCTCGGCGGCTGCTGATAGGTCGGCGGCGCTGGCGAGGCCAACGCCCTCGCCACCGTGTTCCGCGACAGCCCGAGCTGTCTGGCGATCTGCGCCTTCGGCACTCCCTCTGCCAAGTGCAGCCGCCGAATCAAGGCCCAATGCTCCAAGGTGATCACCCGTCCAATCTGGATCAGGTGCTCAATTCCTCACGAGCGTTTCTGCTCAATTCCTAACGAGCGCCGACATAAGTCTCCTGGTGGTGGGCTGGGTTCCCTCGCGCGCCGTGGAGACCGGACGCAACCCGCTGATGTTTGCGGTCGGCTCGAATGTGCGGAGTGCCAGGAGTGCAAGTTCGAGGTAGAGGATGGCGCTACGACAGCGACAGTGTGCGCTGCAAAGATTGCGCTATTTAGCGATCAACTCCATGAACCGGGTAGTCAGTCCCCGAAAAGTTCGCCGAGCCAACCTCCGCGCCGCTTTCGATCGGGACTGTTATCTCTACCGTCGTAGTGGGCGGGGCGGTCCGATCTGGACCACCCATGTTCAACATCGGCCGAGTTGAATGCCGGAGAGGTAGCAGCGGGTTCAGATCGTTCGATGATCTTGTCCAGCTCTCCACGATCCAACCAGACGCCGCGGCACGTTGGGCAGTAGTCGATCTCGATGCCTGAACGTTCTGAAAGGAGAAGAGTTTCCCCATCGACAGGGCATTTCATAGAACCACCGTATTTCTGGATTGTTGCTCAGCCGGGTAGGAACCCGGCTGACGCGGGGACGGCAGGAGCGCTGGAGTAGGGCGTCGTACTCGGCTTTTGTCGTACAGCTACGGTAGCGCTTAGCGCTCTATTCAGCAACAGCTGTATAGTCAGTGGATGCTGACTATTGCTTCGCGCCTTGATGTCATGAACCGTTTGGGGAGGGCGATGGCCGATCCCACTCGATCAACGATACTGATGACGCTGTTGGACGGACCCTCGTACCCCACCGAGTTGGCGCGAGAACTTAGCCTCACGCGCTCGAACGTATCGAACCATCTGACGTGCCTGCGTGATTGCGGGATCGTGGTGGCTGAGCCGGAGGGCCGTCAGACGCGTTATGAGATCGCAGATCCGCACCTGGGTCGCGCTCTTGCGTCTCTCATTGAGGTGACGCTGGCTGTTGATGAGAACGCGCAGTGCCTCGAGCCTGATTGCGCGGCTTGCCGCGATCTGGTGGTGGAGGGGCGCGCATGATGTCGGTAGCAGGGTCACAAGTCGACGACGTCGGTGTCGACGAGGA
Organism: Streptomyces sp. L7; assembly: GCF_050990935.1. GTDB lineage: Bacteria > Actinomycetota > Actinomycetes > Actinomycetales > Microbacteriaceae > Leifsonia. Next base: position 26,847 of record NZ_CP194645.1, read on the forward strand.
TGAGGTCGAGGACGAGGGCCCTTGGTGGAGGGACCGAGACGTCCTGATCCCTATCGGTTCCGGGCTCGTCTTCCTGACCGGCTTGATCCTCCAATGGACGGGCCTTGAGCTTGCGGCCCTCGTACTGTTTTGGATTGCGCTGTTGTTGGGTTCCGCAACGTTTGCCCCGGGCGCAATTCGAAAGCTGTTCGGCGAAGGCAGGCTGGGCATCGGCCTTTTAATGACCATTAGCGCCACAGGCGCGGTAATCCTCGGCTTTGTTGAAGAGGCTGCCGCGCTTGCTTTTTGTACTCGATCGCTGAAGCGCTCGAGGACAAGGCAATGGACCGTGCACGGGCCGGTTTGCGTGCTTTGCTGAGGCTTGTCCCAGAAACAGCCACGCTGCGCGACGGGGAACTCGTTCGGGAAGTCTCCGCTCACGAACTGGCGGTCGGCGACTTGTTGCTGGTGCGTCCCGGAGACCGAGTCGCCACAGATGGTGTCGTACGGTCAGGGCGAAGCGCCGTAGATACCTCGGCGATCACCGGGGAGTCCATTCCGGTGGAGGTCTCGACCGGCGACACCATTTCAGCCGGGTCGATCAACACCTCCGGGGTATTGGAGGTGGAGGCAAGTGCCGCCGGCACGGATAACTCTTTGACGACAATCGTCCATCTGGTGGAGCAGGCTCAAGCTGACAAAGGGGCGCGGGCTCGGTTGGCCGATCGCATCGCCAAGCCTCTTGTCCCTGGCGTGATGATCCTTGCCGTTCTCATCGGAGTCATCGGCTCCGTGTTCGGTGACCCAGAGTTGTGGGTTACCCGGGCCTTAGTGGTCCTGGTTGCTGCGTCACCGTGCGCCCTGGCCATTGCGGTCCCTGTGACGGTTGTGTCGGCGATCGGCGCTGCCAGCAAATTTGGAGTGGTGATCAAGTCCGGAGCCACCTTCGAACGGTTCGGTGGGGTGCGCCGGTTCGCTGTGGACAAGACGGGAACCCTCACACGCAACCAGCCGACAATCGCACGAGTCATCACGGTCCCTGGAACGGAGCCGGCCGACCTGCTGAGAAGGGCGGCAAGTGTTGAGATGCATAGTAAGCACCCACTTGCGGCCGCCATTGCCGCCAGCCATCCAGACGCGCCAGAAGCAGTAGACGTCACAGAAACGGCCGGACATGGTGTGACGGGTGTCGTGAAGGGTGTCGCGGTGACCATTGGCAGTCCCCAATGGCTTTTGCCGGGGAGGATGCATCAAGAGGTCAGCGATCTCGAAAGCCAGGGCATGACCGTCGTGATCGTTCATTTTGACGACCAGTTCGCTGGAGCGATTGGGATCCGCGACGAGCTGCGTCCGGAAGTGCCCGAAGTGATCGCGTCTCTTCGTGAACGAGGAGTTGAGGTGACGATGCTGACCGGGGATAACGAAAGGACCGCGCACGCCCTCGCGGCGCAAGCACAGATTCACGACGTCCGCGCTGAGCTTCGACCCGAAGACAAGGCCGCAGCTGTGGCGAAGATGAGCCGCACCGCTCCAACCGCAATGATCGGCGATGGCATCAACGACGCCCCCGCCCTGGCCGGCGCAGACGTAGGAATCGCGATGGGCGCCACTGGCTCCGATGCCGCCATCGAGTCCGCCGACATCGCCTTCACCGGCCACGACCTCCGGCTCATCCCCCTCGCTCTAGACCACGCACGGCGAGGCAGAGCCATCATCAACCAGAACATCCTGCTCTCATTGCTGATCATCACCGTGCTGTTGCCCCTGGCGGCGTTTGGCGTGCTGGGGTTGGCGGCGGTGGTACTCGTCCACGAAGTGGCCGAGGTGATCGTCATCCTCAATGGTCTACGGGCCGCCCGGTCAAGGCGACCGTGATTGGAGCCACGGTGCTGCATAAACGAGGGGGTTGAATGACACCGCCAGCTGACGCACCCCAACGTTCACGTATCGATCTTGTTTCCGGTCATGCCCGTTGGTTGTTGGTTCTCACCACATTCGTGCTCGGAGCACTAGTGGTAGCCCTGGACCAGTTCACCAAGGGACTCGCGGAAGTGATGCTCACGCCAGGCGACCGGGCCCCGCTGATAGGCGATCTCTTCGGGCTGCAGCTGACATACAACCCGGGAGGAGCCTTCTCGTTGGGCGCAGGCGCCACCTGGATATTCACGATCGTTTCTGTAATTGCAGCCATCGCCGCGGTCGCGCTAGCAATACGAGTCCGGCGTATTCGTTGGGCGGTTCTGATCGGCGTTGTCGGAGGCGCCGCGACCTCACACGCCGTCGACAGGCTATTTCGCTCCCCGGGATTCGGGCGCGGCTACGTCGTGGATTTCCTCGCTTACGGCAACTGGTTCATCGGCAATATCGCTGACATCTGCATCGTGGTGGGCCTTGCCACGGCGGCCCTGTTCGCGCTTACCAGCACCCGCAACGGCGGTAAGAGTCCCCGTGAGGCCGGCGGCTCAGCGTGATCTTAATGCCAATGCTGAATAGGAGAAGGGTGTCCGGCTGTGAGTGAGACGGAGAAGGAATCCGATACGGTGCTGCCCGCTCGCACCGCGGCGATCCGGGTCTCGCTGGCACTACTTGCGGCGACACCCGCGGTCGCCGTCCGGCTCACCGGCCTGTCCTTGGCCCCAGCTGTGGCCGTGATCGTGTTCGGTGTGGGAGTTCTTGCATCGGTAGCACTCCTGATGTGGGCGGCAGAAGCGGTCCGCGCAGACATCTCCGGCAGCCTCGCCCTGGCCCTGTTGTCAATCGTTGCAATCCTGCCGGAATACGCCGTGGACATCTTCTTCGCCTACCGCTCCGGCAGCGACCCAGCCTACGCCGCCTACGCCACCGCCAACATGACCGGCGCAAACCGCTTACTGATCGGTGTCGCCTGGCCGCTCCTGACTTTTGTCGCAATCTGGGCCATCCGGCGCCGCGGCCCCGCTTCTGAATACAACGGATGGTTCCGCAGCGGGATACAGCTAGATAAGCATCGGCGAATCGAACTTTGGTTCCTCGGCGCCGCCACGCTGTACGCCCTGATCATTCCCCTGACAGGGCGACTCGCATGGTACGACACCCTTATTTTGGGTGCGCTTTTTGCGGGCTATCTGTGGCGGATCCGAGGAAACACGGATTCAGAAGAAGAACTCACCGGCGTAGCCGCCACCGTTGCAGCTCAACCGCGGCTGCGCCGACGACTGCTGGTGGCCGGATTGTTTGTGGCAGCAGCCATCGTCATCCTCAGCGCTGCAGAACCGTTCGGCCAAGCCCTCGTCGAAGCCGGCAGCCAACTCGGGGTGGACCGATTCCTCCTCGTGCAGTGGCTGGCACCAATCGCATCAGAATCTCCCGAAGTCCTCGTTGCCATAACCTTTGCGCTTCGTAACCGCGCAAACGACGGCATGACAGCACTCCTGGCCGCGAAACTCAACCAATGGACCCTGCTCATCGCCTGCCTCCCCATCGCCTACTACCTCGGCGGCGGCGCCGCAGCAGGACTGCCGCTTGATGCCCGCCAAACGGAAGAGCTCGTTCTGACCACTGCCCAAACCATCCTTGGTATTGCGGTCCTGACCAACCTGAGGCTGACAGGCGGAAAGGCCCTTCTCCTACTAGTCTTGTTCACCGCCCAATTTGTCCTCCCAGACGAGCACGCACGCTACGCAATGTCGGTCGTCTACGTCCTAGTGGCGGTGGTCTTCCTCCTCGTGCGCCATCGTGACTTGCCTTCATTGCTCCAGGCCGGCGTCCGAACTGACCGCGACAGACGCAACAACTCTCACCGGACGTAGCCACATTTAGAGGACAGTCGCTAGTATTTCCGGGGTACACACATAGGCTTCTCGAGCCCGTGCTGGAGCTATAAGTCGGCCTCCGCATGGCCATCCTGCGCGGCAACGGCTGCTGCCGACCCCGACCAACTCACCGAGATGGCCCCGGTTCCTTAAACAGCTCCATTCGAGGCGCCACGCTGCGAAGGACGCTCCTGAACGTCGTGCGCCGCGGGGTGTTCGCCCGTACCGACGCTACTAGCCGCCACGGCCTCGGAACGTTGCCGAACAGGTCGGATGAACAGCAGCAGGACAGGGATGAGATAGACGATCCAAGCCGACAGCATTAGCCAGGTTGTTCGGGCGTGGAAGCCAATTACGCTCTTGAGAAGCACGCCGTACCAGCTATTTTCCGACACCGCCGCGGAGACATCGAAGGCGATGGCGTTACTGCCGGGCAACGCGCCACCTTCCTGCAGGTCTCCGACACTGCCAGCGAGCACACCGGCAGCGACGATGACCAGCAAGATCCCGGTGATCCGGAAAAACCTGGCGAGGTTGATCCGAACAACACTGCGGTAGAGAAGGTATTCCAAGGCGACGGCGGCCACCAGACCGAGCACCGCACCCGCCAGAGGCGCCGCCCCTCCCCCGGTGTTGGTTCGCATGTTGCTCCACAAGAAGAGCGCCGTTTCCAAGCCCTCCCGGACAACAGCAACGAAAGCCGTTGCAGCTAGAGCCAACACGCCTACCCTTATCGCGACGTCAAGCTTGTCCTCAAGTTCCGCGCGGATGTGACGGGCAGCTCGGCGCATCCAGAAGACCATGTAGGTCACGAATCCCACGGCAACGACACCAAGCGCGCCGGCGAACAACGGCTCCACACGGTCGGCAAGTTCCCGCGCGCCGAAGTACAACAGGGTGCCGAAACCCACACTGACCGCGACAGCCGCCGCCACACCGATCCAGATCGCACCCAGCCCCCGCCGATGACCGGACCGGCACAAGTAGGCGACCAGGATGCCGACAACCAGTGACGCTTCCAGCCCCTCCCGGAGCCCGATTAGAAAATTGGCAAACACCAAGACCCCCTATTTAGGATAGGCTTACCTTAGTGCTCTTAGGTGAGGGGTGCAATTTGGACGGTGTGGATGTCGCATCGCCTGTCGAGATGATCGGTGACCTCCTGAACCGACGAGTACTCCCCTGAGTACCAGGGTTCCAGGCGGAAACGATCGTTTGCGGTCCTCTGTCGGCGTCACGAGCGCCGCGGCACTCCGGTCCGCGGGTCAAGGCCGGCCGTGAAGCGGTCGCGGAGCGCCGTCAGGTCTGAAACGAATTCGGATCGGTTTGCCGTGAAGCGGTCCGGCACACCCACGAGCGGCGGCCGGGGTGAAATGTTCACGTACCCGAGGGTGACCAAGTCTGCGACAGCGCGAGCGACTGCATCTAGGTTTCGACCGGTACCCCTAACAAGGTCCTTCCGGGTCGAGTCCGGGTGTTCCAGCAGGTAAAAGAGCACATCGCGCCGTCCAGCCGTTTCGAGAGCTTCCGCAGCAGCGTCCGAGCGGTCCAGCGGAGCACTGTTCCTTGGGCTAGTGCGCGTGTCCGTCACGCCATTGCCCGCATCGACATCAAGCTACGAATCTGCGTGACGAGCTGCGGGAGCTTCTGGTGCAGACGCACATTGGTTTGGACCATCGCTGCGGCAGCCGCCGGATCGCTCATGGGGTTGTATTCGGGGGCAAGCACTCGATACTCCACCAGGTATTTGTCGCGGGCGGCCGGCCAGAGTGCCCCTGGCCGCACCATGTCATCGACAGTTCCGTTGATCGTCTGAACCACGCGCCCCATCAGCGGCAGACGTTCGGACGGTCCCACTTTCGGGAATGCTTGGCCAATCGTGGATCAAGGATTCGCCCCTGCTTCGGCAGCGCGAGCACGGCGTGGCCGGTCCATCGCGCGAAACCATCCGACCACGACGGCGCATCACTTCCAACGGTCGCCAGCTCACGACTCGTGCCCTTTTCGAGGATTCGCGCGGCGACGGGAACGATATGGGCCTCAACTCCCAAGGAACCCAGGATGAGCTGAATCTGGTAGCAGGCATTCGTGCATTGGTTCAGTCCCAGTCGGCCAGGGTCGCCCGCACCGACCCAACAGCCGACCGCGGCCGCAACCGTTGCCTGCTCCTCATCGCCCTTCAGAACGATCTTCTCGGACCATTCCTGAATCGCTGCGCCGAGTGGCGTCGTATCCCGCCACGCCCGATTGGCCGGATTCCCCTTGGTCTGTTTCTTCTTGCGGCTCACATCGCCCCCCAAATTGTCAGTGTGTTGAGTTGAGTCGGTCTACAGGTGCGTGTCCGCGCGGCCGGCAATCACCTAGTGAGGCTGGCGGGCGCGATCGGTGTAAGTCAGGCCGGCGCGGCGCACAGCGTCAGCCGGCGTCCCGTCGCTGTGGTTGGGAGCCTCCCCCGTCATCGGCAGCGGCGCGCTGGCACGCGCGTACTCGTGCACCTGGTCGGTGAGCGCATCCCAAGTTGGGATCTCGCCCGCGGGTGTGGTGACCAGCTCGACGCCGCACGTGATCCCGCGCTCCGTGAGGTAGCGGCGGGCAGCCGTGAGATACGCCTCGGCGTACGCGGCCAGGTCGCGCGCGAACAGCGCTTCCACGTCGTTCACGAGCTGTTGTGCAGCGGTGGCCTGCTCCTCGGTCACCCCCTCCGCGAACGTGGCTTCTGCGGCCGCGTCGCGCTCGTGGTCGTAAAGGTCGCCTAGACCGAAGTCGTAGAAGACATCCTCCGCATCGAATGGCAGCCTCACCGGCTCGGTGCGGTAGCGCAGCAGTTCTACGTCGTCATCCCCCGCGGTGCTGTGGACGATCTGGCGCACGTAGTCGGCTTCCCATGATCCGGGCCGTCCGGCCAGCAGCTCCTCAACTCCGCCAACGTTGGCGGCAACAGCCGTGAGCACGTAGCTGGCGATTTCTCCGAAGTCGACGGGCTCGACGGTAGCCTGCTCGGTGCCGGTGCCGGTGCCGGTGCTGCGCATGCGCGTCCGGCGCGCAGCCGCGGTCAGCGCGGCGATCGCCTCGGCTACCGGGTTGGGCTCGGCAGGCTGGACCGCCTGCAGTGTGGTGCTCATCGTGTAGTCCTTTCGGATCAATACTCGAGGACGGTCTACAGGTTGGCCGCCGCGGCCCCTTGGGGCAGCTCACGGGCTCCCACGGGCGGGAATTGCTGCCCGTTGTTGTATTTGGCTTCCAGGCGCTCGACCTCGGCCATGACGGCTTTGTGGATGAACTGGGAGAGGTTGCGGCTGCCTTCGGTGGTCATTGTGTAGAGGATCGCGCCGCGCACCCGGTCGGTGTCGGCCGGGTCTTGGTAGAACGACACCTTTGCCCGTGACTTCGGCTCGCGCGGGGCAGGCTTGGCCTTCGCCGCGGCGCGCTCTGCTTCTTGGAGCTGGCGGGTCTGTTCTACATGGTCGGCGTCCTCGTGTTGTTCCTGGGTCCATCCGGTGGCGTCGACGGCGGCCGGGGCCGCTGCGGGCGGCGGTGTGATGGGGCTCGATCCGGCGAGGCTGGATTTGCGGGGTGCTGGTCGGTTCATGATGCGGCTCCTTCGATCGCAGTCAGGTGGTCGGCGTAGATGGTGCCGAGTTCTGTCGCCTCGGAGCCGCCCCACTCGTCGAGTCCGCGTGCGGCCTCGGCCGCGTCGGAGATGACGACGCGCTTGGGGACGACCGGTGAGAGCATCCGCAGCCCTCGGCCCGTGATGGCTTGTCCTAGCTCGTCCAGCCATGTGCGGCCGCTGACGGTCTTTTCCTCGTGCTTGTTGACGATGACGCCCGCGACGCTGAGTCGCGGGTTGTAGTAGGCCCTGACGTTCTCGATGGTGTCGAGGAGCTGGCCTAGTCCGTTGGCGCTGAACAGCTTCGATTCGGTGACGACCACGACGGCATCGGCGGCCGTCAGGCCGTTGATGGTGAGCTGGTCGAGGCTGGGGGCGCAGTCAATCAGGATCAGGTCGTAGTCGTCGATGACGGTGGTCAGCGCCTCGCGCAGGCGCCCCTCTCGTCCTGCTCCGGCGATCACGAGTTCGTCGCGGACGGAACCGAGCATGACACCAATGGTTGGCACCACGTCGAGGCCGGGCCATACGCCGGGAACAATGACGTCGCGGATGGTCTCAGGTGCGCGCGAGCTGAGCGCGTCGGCAAGGCCGGCCTGGTCCTCCCCCACGGCCTCGGCCGCGGCGATCGAGGTCAGATTGCCTTGCGGGTCGTTGTCGACGGCGAGAACGCGCCGTCCTGCGCGCACCGCAGCGCGGGCCAGATGGAACGTGGTTGTCGACTTCCCGACACCGCCCTTCTGATTGCAGAGGGCGAAGATTTGAGCGGTCACGGATGTTACCTCCAATAGGTCTAATAGTACTGTTACCGTCGGTGTATCGGGCCCATGCGCTTGCGCGTGGCGCAAGGCCGGGGAGCTGCATGCAGCTCCCCGGCGATACGACGGGTTAGAACGGGGTTTCGTCGCCGCTGTCCGCAGGCTGGCTGGCGCGCTGGACGGTGACGCTCTGGCCGCGGAGGCTGACGCCGATTTCCTCGGCGCGGACCTCGTGCTGAACGCGCGTTCCCTGCTCGCCTTTGTATTCGGTGATGCGGTAGCTGCCGGAGAACGTCACGCGGATGTTTCCGCCGGCCTCGGCGGCATCGACGAGGTTCTGGGCTTGGTTGCCACTGACGGCGACGTCGTAGGCCGTTGCCGGGCCGTCGATGTATGACCCATCCGACTGTCGGACGCGGTCACTGACGATGACGCGGGCGTAGGTGTACGGCCCGTGCTCCCCTCTCGGAGCGTGGGCGTCTCGGCCAGGTTTCCAGTGCGAGCGATGTAGCTCATTTCGATTCCTCCCAGAGTGATGTTGACTCTAATAGTACTGTTGGGGTTTATAGAGTTGCAATGATCTAGTAGCGCTCGACCTCCATCTCTCGACCGTCCATCTGCGAGGGGTACAGCACCCACTCGACGCCACTGCCCGGGTTCGGACTTTCGACACGCACACCGCGTACCGGAGAGCCGAACTCGATCGGCCCCAACTCGTCAGTAACGCGCAGCGGCGTGCGGTACACGCGGCCGCCGTGACTCAGGATGCGGTCCCCGATCCGCAGGTCTGCAAGTCGAGTAACGAGGATCTTGGACATGGCTTCCCCTATGGAGTGATCTAACGGTAATAGTACTGTTAGGGTCGTTAGGGCTGTTTTGGGTTCCTGCTGGTTCGTGCCGGCGGATGATGACCGGGGGCACCGTGTGCCCTTGCGTCTACATCTAATAGTACTATTACCGGCGTTGGAGGTCAAGCTACTGGCAGCTGTCACACTGCAAAGCTTCCATCGGGTCGACGGGCACCACGTACTCCACCACCGGAGCGCGGTAGTGGTCATCGCCCTCGTCGTCACCCTCGGCGTGTGCCTCGATCCACATGTCCGCGCTGGCAGGCTCTCCGATCGCTCGAAGCATCCCCGCCAGGGCCTCAACCTCGCCGCAGCTCAGTTGCGTCGCCACGTCGGCCGCCAGGTCTCCGGCCGAGAACACCGCCGCGAATCGAGTTACGTCGCTGGTGTTGGTAATGAGTGTGCTCATCGTCTCTCCCTCTCCCTCATGTTTTTTTGCCGGGAAGGCACGTAGTGCCGTTCAGGGAGAGCGGTTGGAGTGCAACCCGAAGGGTAGCGGGGGAGAAAATTTCCGCGCGAAATAAGGGAGCTTGCGACCGCGTGCGGAAAATCTCGGCGGAGCTGGCTCCCGCAGGGAGCTTGCGCGGAGGCCGCCGACCGCAGAATGCCGCAGGCTTCCCGGCAAAAAGACAGGGGCCGAAGGCCGTACAGCCGGCCGGCTCCGTCCGGCCGTCCGTTGTCGGCGCCGGCTCCGTCCGGCCGTCCGTTGTCGGCGCCGGCTCCGTCCGACGCCGACCGCTCTGGACGGGTTCAGTCGAAGCCGGGGCCGAAGTTGTCGGCCCAGCATTCCGGGTGAATTCCGGATCGGATCAGCTCGCGGTCCGCAGCGGGTCTGGTGGGCGCAGCGTCCTGGATCAGCGCACCCGCGCGCAGCGCCGCGGCTTCCTGTGCGGTGAGCTCGACGACGCTGCTCTGATGGCAGAACATGCATACCGGCGTGGTGTGTGGCTCGGTGGTCATTGAGTCCTCCAATAGTGGTGTTGGGGCTAGTCGGCGGCGAGGTCGTAGCCGCCGAGCGGGGAGCGGCCGGGCACGTGGCGGCGTCCGTGCTCGCCGCGCTCGGTGAGGATCGGCACGCCGGGCCGCGGCCACGCGGCCGGATACGTGGCAGTGATCCATGCGGCGATGGCCGCGGTCCGCTGCTTGTTCTCGAAGCGGGCCAGCTTGCGGGGGAGGATCGGCAGCTCGCGCCAGCCGGGGAGCGCGTGATCGTGCCATGCCTCGACGGCGGCGCTCTCGTTGTCGGTGATGATGTGCCAGGCGCAGCGGGGGCAGTTGGCCTGATACCGGCCGCCGCCGGGCAGCGGTGCGGCGCTGTGGTCGTGGTCGGCCTCGCGGCACCAGGCGTCCGCGGTGAACATGTGCAGCTCGTGGCCCTCTGTGACGGTCGGCCCGCCGCCATAGTGGGCGGAGTGCCACATGTGGCTACGGGGGATGCAGCCGAAGTGCCCGTGTTCGGCGCAGTAGCGCTCGAACGCGGCGACGAGGGCGGCGGGCTCGTAGTAATCCGTCGTGTAGCCGAGGGGCGCGCCATCCCACGGGGTGGCGGCGATCGCCTCGCGCTCGAATTCGGCCAGGTCGAACAGGGTGGGCTCACTGGTCATTTCGAATACCTCCAACAGTACTATTAGGGTCAAACGGTGGCGGGCTCGGGTGCGGGCTCGGTGAGTGCGTCCGCGAGGGTGTGCGCGGCTCGAAGGATGTTCGCCGCGGTGGCCTTGATGGTGTCGGCGTCGCAGTTGCTCCACCCGGCGACGTATCCGACGCTGTAGGCGCTGGTGTCCAGTCCGAGAATGCCGGCGACGATGTAGGCGACGCTCTCGGCCTCGGTTTCCTTCGTGCCGCGGTGCTCGATGTACTCGGCGTGATCTTCCTCCGCGTGGAGGATCGCGTGCGCTGCCTCGTGCAGTGCGGTCTTTGCGGCCTGGGCGGGGGAGAGGTTCGCGTCGATGACGATGCGTCGGGCCTCGGGGTCGGTGTAGCCGTTGGCAGCTCCGGCGATGGGCTCGCGCTCGAACGTCCAGCCGGTGCCGGTGAGGTAGTCGGCGGTGGCGTCGAAGATGCCGCGGGCGTCGTCTCCGGTGAGGGGTCGGGCGATGTCGGCGGGGTCGCCGGCTTCCTCGTCGATGAGGTCGGTTTGTCCCATGTCGAACACGGAGACGGGGAAGAACCGCACGCGGCGCTGTTCTTCTTCCTCGCCGGTTCGCTCGTTCTCGACCGTCTCGCGAATCTCACGGCCGCCGAAGATGCGGATGCCGCGCTCACCCTTCCGCACCTGTCGGTTGAGCTTCTGCCAGGTCCGGTATCCGGCGACGTGCGTTGCCTCGGGCCGCTGGGCGAAGATCAGCAGCAGGTTTCCCAGGCTGTAGCGGTGGAAGGACTGGGCGAAGTCCAGGAACCGCGCCCACGCTTCTGACTCGCGCAGCGCCTCGACCTGTTCCGCGATCGTTGCTTGCAGCTCCTCGGCCTCCGCGCGACGCTCCTCGGCGGTCTTGGTGCTGGTGATTTTGCGGGCCATCTCGCTACCTCCGGTGACGGTATTAGTACTATTAGGGCCACTCAGACCCCCCCTCACGTTTTCTTGCCGTGAAGGCACGTAGTGCCATTCAGGGCAGAGGAGGGAGTGCAACCCGAAGGGCGGTGGGGGAGAGAGTTTTCGGCCGATGTGAGGAGCGGAGCGACGCGGCCGAAAAGTCTCGGAGGAGCCGGCGGCGCAGCCGCTTGCGCGGACGACGAGGCCCGCAGAATGCCGCAGGCTTCACGGCGAGAAAACGAGCGCCGCAGGCGCGAGAAGCAGCCGGCCGCGTGCGGCCGTCCACTGATGTTCTGTTCGATTGGTCGGTTAAGGCCGGCCGGTCGTCACGTAGCGCATCACCGAAGCGCGATCGGGGAGCGTCATGCGCTCCCAGTTGTCGTGCGCGACGCTGCCAGTGCCATTGCGCCAGTTCGGCGTCAGCAGCTCGAACTGTCCGCCGCCGATGGCTTGGATGACGACACGCATGCGGTCATCGGCTCGGCTCCACATGTCGAAGAAGAAGTCGGCATCGGTGTCGCCGGCCTCGACTTCCTTCCGCCGTGATCGCCACCCGTTGGCGCGCATAAAGACGTCGAGGATCTCGTCGTACGGTTCCGACTCGTCCACATGTCGAGCGTACCCGGGACGTCAGGCCGTTTGGAGGTCGAGGGAGTCGCGCGCGTCGGCGCTGGTCGGGCGGTCGCTCGAATTCCACGGACGCCGGGCGACGCCGTTGCGTTCATGCTCGACCTCGCGTCGAGCAGCGCGCCAGTCGAGGCGGCCGTCAGGTCGGCGCGGGTGAGGGCCGTACGCGTGGGTTCCGTCGTCGGGGTAGAGGGCAAACTGTCCACGGCCGGGGCGGCGGTTGGCGCTAGTGCGCCGTGGGGCTCGCATCCATGTCTCCTCTGCCTGCCACCACATCCACAGCTCGCGCTCGACCGCGTAGCGGGCGGCGCGCTCCTGCAGTCGGCCGTCGATGTCGAGGTGAATAGCAGCAGCTCGGCGGTAATCCACTGATCGGCGTCGCCATCCGTCGCGCTTGTGCACGAGCACGCCGGCACGGGTGAGGCGGTCGAGGGTCGGCCGCACCTGCTCGACGGTGCATCCAACGGAGTGGGCGAGGGCGTCGACGGGCTGAAACTCATTCGTGGTGCGAGCGTAGATATTTCCTGCGCGGAAGCCAATGCCTGGTCCCAGCGTGAAGAGGTCGTGTGCGGCGTCCGCGGTTCTCTGCGTGAGGGCGGTGAGGAGGATGGAACGCTCAGCGGACCCTGCCCCTGCGGGGCGCGGGTCCGCTTGTGACCGACTTATAGATGCAGGGCTGGGGATAACCGATCGCGGGTCGATCGTCCAGTGCGCGGCGTGCGGACCATCGGCCGCATGGGTCTGGGCGATCCATCCATCCGCGGCAAGCCGTAGGAGGGCCGTTCTGGCCGTCTCCCGGCCGATCCCGCCCAACAGGGCGAGTCGGCGGGTATCGGCCTCCAGAGAGGCGCTGAGGGCTTTCAGGGCGAGCATGCACAGGACGTCGAGCACCCGGCGGTCGGCTGGGCCGCCGCGGTGGGCCCAGCGGCCGGCGGCGGCATCCGCTCGTACCTGCACGTGACGGACGTGGGCGGCGATCACGGCGGCGCGAGCGTCGAATGTGGGGTCGTCTCCGACCTGGCGGTCGGCAGTAGCGACGAACCGGACGGCCTTGTCCCACTGCCGCCGCAGCACGTGTGCAGCGCCTCCGCGGCCGCGAGGGCGTCGCTGTAGGCGGTCGCGGTAGGTACGGACGTGCTCTAGGCCGGGGGCTTCGTCGACGAGCGCAGCGATGTCGGCGTGATGCCAGCGGGCGGCCGCGGCGCCGACGAGGATGCGCCAGAGGACGGCTGAGGCGTCGCCAGCGGCGGCGTCCTCGCGCAGGGCGGCCGCGCTGGCCGCCGTGAGCTCGCGGCGCGGGCCGGGCAGGTAGAGCCGGCCGTGTTCGTCGACGGGGATCGGGCGCTTGGGGTCGATGCGTCCCGCGGGCTCAGCGTCGTTACTGAGCTTGGCCAGGGCTTCGACGAGGCCACGCACCTGCGCGGCCGTGGTCGTGGGGGCGGTGAGCGTGCCGAGGTCGCCGCGCAGCACCGTCGAGCGGCCGCCGTGGCGGTGTGGGGCACCTGGCGGCCGCAGGCAGCCGGTCTGTGGGTTCGTCAGGGGAACGATGTCGAGTGTGGGGCACTCGCTCCGCAGGAAGTGCGCGAGGGTGGCGATCGTGCCGGCGTCGACGCTCTCGGAGAGCGCGGCCCAGACGTGGCGGCCATGTGAGGGGCCGGATTCGCAGACGACGTGTTGAATGCCGGCGTCCGTAAGGAGGCTGGCGATCACGTCGGCGTCACGAGCTGCCGCGGCCGCCGCATCCGGCGTCTTGGCGTCGAGGTCGAAGCCGAGAAAGCGGAAGCGTCCGCTGGTGTCGGCCAGGTACATCGCCCACGGGCGCGTGGGCTCTTCCCGCCGACCCGGCGGTGGGCCGGGTAGCGGTTCTGAACGTCGCCGTAGGCGTCCGCCACAGCCACGCGCACGCTCGGGCGCGGGCTGATTGTCGCGGTGAGCATCCACGACGCGCCAGGGGCGCCGAAGTATGCATAATCCGTCGCGAGGGTTATGATGGCACCGTCTTTCACATAGTGGTTGACACAAACAGGCCCCGGCCGCCAAACCGGTTCCTCACATCGCTTGATCTGTTCCCGTCGCCAAACAGATGCAGATCAGGCACTTAGCTTCCGAAGCCCTCGTCTCGCCAAAAGACGAGGGCTTCGCTCGTTCTATGCGGACCGCCGCATGGGCACCTCCGCGCTGAGCTGGTCGAGGTCGAGCGGCGGCTGGTTGAGCGCCACAGGAAGGTCCCAGCCGATCGGGATGCCGTTCGGGCCGGGCTTACCGGCGCGAATCGCAGCCTCGATGATTGCCCACTGAGGAACGCCGGCCGCTTGCATGTAGCGGTCGATGAGTTCCTTCACGTCTGGGGCGAGGTCAACTTGCACCCCGACAGTGGGGGTGCCTCGCTTGCGGCGGATCGGACTGGACATGGCTCTCAGACTAGGGAAACGTCCTAGGTCTAGGACGACGACACGCGGAGCCATGTCAGGCCGTCTCGATCGTGCATACGACGTCGCCCATGCGCAGGCTGGTGCCCGGCTCGATCGTGTAGGGCACGCCTGGCTCGAACCGGCGGGGTGGGTCGGTCTGCGTCTCAATGCCGTTGCCGCTGTGATAGTCAGTGACGATGATGCGGCCCTGGTCGTCAACGTCGACGAGAGCGTGGGTGCGTGAGAGCATCCGCTCGGGGCTCTCGACGGGGACGGGTTTGCGAGCACCGACCGCGACGGGCTGTCGGCCGAGCACGACGCTTTCGCTGGTGTCCACGGGTTCCTGAGTGGTGAAGTTCAGGCGCAGCCGCGGCCGTGCCGCGGGCGGGGGAGTCGGCTTGGCCATCACGGTGTGGTCCAGCTCCTCGACGGGGATCACGACGGCGCGCACGACGGGCAGTTCCTCGACGGTGGTCGCGGCGTCGGGTACGACGGCTTTGACGTCGATGGGGTCGGCTTCGACGCGGTGAGGTTCCGGCGTGTGGCACTGGACGCACACCGCTTCGGTGACCGGTTGGAGTCGCCGGCAGACGCGGCATCGTCCTTCGTGGACGGTGAGCCCGTCTGCGGGCGGGATCGTGCCGGCGGCATCGAGGAGCTGCACGATGCCTTCGGGGCGAACGCCGAGCGTCCACGTCTGGTTGCTGTCCTTGACGGTGAGGCGCACCGGCCGGTGTAGGCGGATGGCGATCGCGACGCACCGGGCGATCATGCCGGTGCGCAGCTCCTCGACGCTCGCGGCCTCGCAGGGTCGCTCAGTGCCGTTGATCGTGAGGCTGCCGATGTACGTCGGCCGTCCGTCTCTGAGCTGGTCGCTGGCACCGTGGATGGTCGCGACGACTTTGGGCCAATCCGCGACCGCTTCCGATGCCCGGAGGGCCTGTGTGGCGCTCATAGCCCGCGGGCGACGGCGGCCGCGGCCGCCAGCCACGCCCGTTGTGTCGTGGGTCGGAGAGCGCCGTAGTGCAGCACCCCGTCAACCATTGCCTGGTCGAAGGGGATCGTGACGGCTTCGCGAGTGAGGTCGCGGTAGCCGGTCGCGACGCGCTGCATGTCGGCGGGGGTGGCCTTGGGGTCTGCCTGGGTGACGATGACCACGGCGCTATCGGCCAGGTGAGCCGAGCGCTCGTCGCGCTCGGCCAGCGCTTCCAGGAGAAGCGCGCCGGCCTCGGCGTGGTCGTCGCGGGTGGTGGTGGCCACCACGAGCTGGTCGGCGTGGTCGATCATCCGCAGCCACATCGGATCGGACTCGTCGTTACCGGAGTCGATGAAGATCAGCCGGTAGTACTTGCTGGCCACCGCGTGGATGGCGTCGACGTCCTCGGGCTCCACACGCTGCTCCTGGGCGAGCACCATCGGCTTGGACCGGAGAACGTCGAACCGGTCGCGGGTCTGGTGATGCACGTAGTGGGCGAGGTCCGCGGACTGGGCGCTGGTGCTTAGGAGTCGATCGACCTGGGGCAGCAACTCGAGCAGGGTCGACTCATGCGGCCCTTGCTCGGTGCGCCAGCCGAGCGTGCCGCGGGTCTGGTTGTTGTCCCATGCGAGCACGCCCGCGCCGCCGTAGCGGGCGAACACGCCCGACAGGAGGACGGTGCTGGGGGTCTTGCCTGCACCGCCCTTGCCGTTGACGATCGCGATCGTGCGCGGGCCGGGCCAGTGCTGGGAGACGGCGAGGACGTCGGCGCGCTCGGCGCGCTCCTCCTCGCTGGGGCTCATGCGGATACCGGCGCGTGTTACCAGGCCGCGCCATCCGGTGGTGGCGGGCTCTTCGATCTGCTCCCGCACGAGGAACGACTGGCGCATTGCTCGCCGCGTCGGGAGTTCGGTACCCTGCGCCGCGGGAGCGGCGGCGCTGACCCACGAGCCTGGGCCGGCCTGCGGCGGCTCGGTGGAGACGGGTTCCGCGGGCGTCGGTGCCACGGCAGCCGGCTCCACTGTCTGCGGTCGCGGCTCGCGGCTGTCGTCCTCCATCACGGTTTCGTCGGGGTGAATGATCAGGGGCCATTCTCCGGCGGGGTCGCGGGTGAGGACGCGCAGCGGGCGGCCGAGCTGCTGGGCGCGAGCGGCGACGATTGCGACGACCTGGGCGCGCGCTTCGTCGACGTCGCCTGCGGCCACTTCGGTGACGGTGCCGCCGATGGAGACCTCGGCCGTGCCGTCCTCGTTGAGCGTCGCCGTGGCGCGGGGCCAGCCGGCGGCTTCTGTCGTCGTGCTCATGTGTGTGTTTCTCCTTCCGCTCATCCGCCGATGGTGATCCCCACGGCCTTCATGAAGGCCACGGGGTCGGTGGGGGAGCCGTTGATCATGACTTGGAAGTGCAGGTGGCAGCCGGTGGAGTCACCGGAGGAGCCGATGCGGGCGATCTGCTGGCCCGCGGTGACCTTCTGCCCGTCTTGGACGAGAATGCCGGAGGCGTACATGTGCAGGTAGACGGTCTGCACGCCGCCGCCGTGGTCGACGACGATCGTGCCGTTGGAGCCGTAGCCGACGCCGAAGCCGCTGGCTACGACGGTCCCGGACTGGGCGGCGTAGATCGGGGAGTCACAGCCGCCGGCGATATCGACGCCGGCGTGGAGCTTGTAAACGCCGCTGATCGGGTTCACGCGCATCCCGAAGGGATCACTGATCGGTCCCGCAGCCGGGAGCGCCCATCCCTGGGGGCTGACGGTGCCGGTGCCAGTGCCGACCCCGGAGCATACCTGGTTGCCGGTGCCGGTGGTCAGGCCGAGCTTGGCTCCGGTGAGCCCTTCGACGACGGCCACGGCGGCGTCCCAGTATTTGGCGTAGTAGTACGGGTCAGCGTTCACCTGAACCTTGTGCGCGGCGATCGTCGGCGCGAGCGAGTCGCGGTCGGTGATCGTGGCCAGCTTCTTGAAGAAGTTCGTTGCGCTGATGTACGGGTCCATGCGGTCGCTGAGCGACCCCCATGCCCCGTTCGCGCGCTGCTGGAACAGGCCCCGGCTGTCCGGGCCTACGGCGTCGCCGTAGTTGAGCACGCGCAGGCCCGATTCGCCCATCGCCGTCATCACGCCGATGGTCTGATCCCGCGAGCTGAGGTTGAGATCCTTCCCGGCCTGGATGACGTAGGCGGCGTTGACGAGCTGTTCGTGCCCGTAGCCGTTGATCGTGGTGTCAGGCACGGTCTTGGGGTCGATCGTGACTGCTGCGGCACTGTTACCAGTCGGGTTGCAGCTCGCCGCGGCCGCCGAGGTCAGCAGCAGCATGCCGAACACCGTGGCCAGGATGAGCACGGGTACGGCGATGATCGCGATAAGCCCCCAGACTTGCGATCCATCGTCAGTGTGTTCCCGCGGGAGGTGTGAACCGGCTGGCGAGCCAGGGCGATGCTCCGTCGCGTCGCGTGAGGATGATCGTGTAGGTGCCGGCGTCGGTGGGAACCTTCACCGACACCGCGTAGGTGCTGCTCTCGTCGACGATGGCCCCGTTACCGGTGAGCTTGTGCGCGGGGATGTTGGCGGGGTCGACGGCCTGGTAGTCCTGCTGCGCCTGCGGCGTCAGCAGGGGCGACAGAGCCGCCCACCAGTCGGTGGAGCTGAGGCCAGGGCGAGCGAAGGCGGTCAGCGCCTTCTCGGCCGCGGCGATGGCGTTTCTGCGCTGCGTGGCATCCCAGGCGGGCGCGGGCTTCGGGTCCACCGTTCCGCCGCCGGACTCGTCGTCGAGCTCCGTACCGTTGGGGGCCGGCGTGAAGGTGTTGAGGTCCGGCATCGACACACCGGACGGGGTGGGGGAAGGGCTTTCGGTCGGTCGCTGTTCGCCGTTGCTGGCGCATCCGGCCAGCGCAACGGCGACCAGGACGACGCAGACTAGACCGAGCGTGCGCTTTCCCCCATTACCCCTCCTCGTTCTCCTGACTCTGCGCTGGCGGCCGCGCTCGACGTGAGTTGGCCCCCGCCTCTAGAGCTTCCTTGAGTTCATCCCGCAGGATGAACCATGTCGCTCCGAGCTTGTAGCCGGGGATCACTCCGTCTTTGAGCCACTTGTAGACGCCGGGCTTCGTGAGGCCCAGCATCTCCGCAACCTCGGGGACAGTCAGCGTCTCCTTGCGCCCTTTGAACAGCGCATCAAGGCCTGACGTCACTGGGAACACCGGAAGCCGCAAGCGCATGCGGTCAGTGTAGACGAAAATAGACTCTGTTGCACACTGTTTATGCCTGCATATTTCTGTAGCATGCTGTTGCTCCCAGTAGAAGGATCGAGTATTCTGGTCGCGTTAGCGACGTCGAATACAATTATCGAGGGGGAACGGGTGAGCGACGGCATTAATCCATGGATATCCCGACCCACTGACTCTGAGCCGGCATCTCCGGCGATCAGTGCACCGCCGGTTGCACCGCCCACAGGCCCGCTGGGACCGCAACGCGGGGTCCGGGCACCTGATCGGGTCGACCAGCTGCCGACGTACGATCGGCCGCAAGCAGCGCCCCTCTGGTGGCTCGGTGCGCATGGGGGCTCCGGCGAGTCGAGCCTCGCGTCGCTCATACCGGAGTGGGTAGCTGCCGAGCACGGGTGGCCGCGGCCGCCGGCTGGTATGCCGGCGCGAGTTGTTCTCGCCGCCCGCTCTAACGCCCACGGGTTGCGCTTGGCACAGGCCGCTGCAACGCAGTGGGCGGCTGGCCTCGTTCCCCACGTGGAACTGCTCGGCCTTGTTCTCGTCGCTGATGCTCCCGGTCGGATGCCGCGCCCGCTGCGGGACCTGGCACAGGTCGTCGGCGGCGGTGTCCCGCGCACGTGGAACGTGCCGTGGATCGAATCGTGGCGTCTGGGGGAGCCACCGGCTCTCACGAACGCCCCGCGGGAGGTTCATCGACTCGTCGACGAACTGAGCGCGCTGGTCACACCCGGTGCAACGGGCACCACCTACCGAAAGGAACACCGATGAGCACGCTGCACACCATCCTCACCGCGGCGAACGACCTCCTGGCGCATGTCCCGATGGACATTCCCAACCCCGGCCCCAAGCAGCCGCCAGGCACAGAGGGCGTGACCACGCTCATGGCATGGCTGAAGTGGATCGGATACGCCGTCGTCGGCGGCGCGATCGTCGTTGGCGGCATCGCGATCGCTGTCAGCTTCCGCCGCGGTGAGGGCCACGACGCCCTCCCGAAGATTCTGTGGCCGATGGCCGGCGCGATCGTGATCGGTGCCGGCGTCGCATGGGTTACCACCATCGCGGGGGATGAGAACGTGAGCGACGAGAACCAGAGCGAGAGCCAGAGCCCCTTCACACGTCCAGGGTTCATCGCGGCGGCGATCGTCGTCGCGCTCATCGTCGTGTGCGGAATCATTCTCGTGATCGTCAACGCGACCGGGGGCAATCCCAAGGCTGCCCCAACGTCGACCGCGACGAGCACGTCGCCCGGAATCATCTCATCGCCCGGTCCCGTGTCCGGTGACAAGAGCGTGTGCGGCCTTGGCGGAACGGAGCTGTCTGGCAGTGTCACTGCTCCGCCGTCCGCCTCTTGGAAGTACGAAGGCACGACCGCATATCCCGCATCCTCGACCTATGGCCCAGGCAAGACGGACCCCGCAGGGTTCCGGTACTGCTTCCAGCACTCCCCAACAGGCGCTCTGTTCATGGCTGCGAACGCCGTATCGCAGGGCAGCGGCTCGGAGAGCAAGCCTTGGTTGAGCTATGTCCTGGCCGAAGGTCCGTATCGATCGCAGCTCTTGAATCAGGGTTCCCCTTCGAACAACGCCGGCACACGCACCAGCGTGGCCGGCTTCCGCGTACTCAGCTATGACGGTCGCACAGCGTCGGTCGACCTGGCCGTCCAGGTGGCGACTTCCAACGGAACGGTGACGCTTTCCAGCGTCTACAGCCTCACGTGGGTGGACGGCGACTGGAAGGTGAGCACCAACACCGCGACTCCGATCGACGTCGCGCCGATCCCGAACGTCGCGGGCTATACAACCTGGGGGAGTAAGGCATGGCCGACTGCTCGTTTGGCGATCTCGCGTGCTACGGACAGAGCCTCGCGTCGAGTGCGATCGGTAACGCGATCGACAACATGGCGAAGGCAGTCCAGGAGGCTTTCGGTAAGGCGGTCGCTTCGCTCGGAACGGTCTGGGTGAACATCGGCACCCCGAATCTGACCGGCACTGGCGGCAACTCGTCGATCACCGCGGGTACGTCGGCCCCGAACTCGGAGGGCATCACGACGGTGCTCGGCTACGTCACCTGGGTTTCCTTGGCCATCTGCGGTATCGCCATGCTCATCCTGGGGATGATCGTGGCGTCCCGGCTGCGGTCCGGACAGGGCATCGCTGCTGTCGGCAGAGCCGGCATCATCTTGGGTGCGGTGGTCCTGATCAGCGGGGCGAGCTCGCTCGTTTCGACGCTCATCGCTGCTGGGCCGACCGGCGCCGGGGGCGCGGTCGCGTTCCTGCAGGCGGGCCTCTGGTGGTACATGGGCGCTCTAGCTGTGCTGTCGGTGATCATCGGCGGTGCGCGCATGGCGTGGGAGCAGCGTGCCGAGCCCGGACGGGAGGCGCTGAAAAGCCTCCTGACGCTGATCATCGTCGCGGGTGCCGGCGTGACCGTGGTTGGCCTGCTGATCACGGCGTCTGACTCGTTCTCGGTGTGGATCATCAACAAGTCCCTGGACTGCGACGTGGCCACGGCCGGGTCGACGTGTTTCGGAACGAACATCCTGAACCTGCTGGCGCTGACCACGAACCCCGCAGCGGGTGGGCTCGGATCGCTGCTGATCATCATCCTGGGACTGATCGCGATCCTCGCGACGGCGTTCCAGATCGTGCTCATGATCGCCCGCGGAGGGATGCTCGTCATTCTGACGGGCATCCTGCCGCTGTCGGCGTCGTTCACGAACCTCGAAACCGGCAAGGCCTGGTTCCGCAAGAACGTCGGCTGGCTGCTGGCGTTCATCCTCTACAAGCCTGCGGCGGCGCTTGTCTATGCCGCCGCGTTCCAGCTCGTCGGGACCAACGTGTTCAAGGATGATGGCACGGGCCTTCTGTCGGTTCTCACCGGTCTGATGCTGATGATCATCGCCTTGGTCGCAATGCCGGCGCTGATGCGGTTCGTTACTCCGCTCGTCGGTTCGATGGCTGGCGGCGCGGGCGGCGCTATGGGCGTGGCCGCCGTGGCTGCGCTTCCGACCGGCGCTGCGGCGCTGGGACGTCTCGGCACGGGCAGTGGTGGCAGCGATGCGGGCGGCGCTTCTGGTGGCGGCGGATCGACCGGCTCACCCTCGGGCAGCCGCGGCGGCGGGAGCGGCAGCGCCGGAGATGCTGCACCTGCGGCCGCCTCGGGCGGCGGTGGCGCTTCTACGGGTGCAGCCAAGGCGGGCGGCGCGGCCGCGGGTTCCGGCGGTGGAGCTGCGGCCGGCGGTGCGGCGGCCGGTGGCGGCGGTGCTGCTGCTGGCGGTGCTGCTGCCGGTGCGAGCGCTGGCGCGGCTGCTGGGCCAATTGGAATGGGAGTAGGGGCGGCGGCTGGCGTAGTCGCTGACGGCGCGAAGAAGGCCTCGCAGGCCGTTCAGAGCGTCGGCGAACAATCTACGGAAGGAGGCCCCAGTGGCGGCCGTTGACACAACTCACGAAGGCCCTCGGACTTACGGCAACTGGCGACCTCCGACGTCGGCCGGCTTGTTAGGTCTGGGGAGTGTCGGGACGGGACTGCTGTTCGTGGCCCTGCTCGCGATACTGATAGCGCTCATGTCGGGCGGTTTCCTCGCCGCTCTGATTACCGCGGCGATCGCGGGCGGATTGATGCTCATGCTGCTGCTCAAGAACGCCGATGGCCGCAGCGCTCTCTCCCGTGTTTCGAACCGCATCGGGTGGGTGTCTGCCCGGTCCCGCGGCACACACCTGTACCGTTCCGGTCCTCTGGGCCGCACGGAGTGGGGCACGTATCAGCTCCCCGGCGTGGCAGCCGCCACGCGGTTGAGTGAGCACACGGACTCCTACGGGCGTCTGTTCGCTCTGGTCTACACCCCGATCAGCAAGACGTACGCCGTGGTGATCGGGACCGAGCCTGATGGCGCGTCGCTGGTGGACCCGATGCAGATCGACACGTGGGTTGCCGACTGGGGACACTGGCTGTCGAACTTGGCGGAGGAGCCGGGCATCGAGGGCGCATCGGTCACGATCGAGACGGCCCCGGAGTCCGGCACACGGCTGCGTCGTGAGGTCGAGCTGAACCTCGACCCGGATGCACCGGCCTTCGCCCAAGCGATGCTGCACGAGGTAATCGACACGTACCCGGCCGGCTCGTCGACGGTGAAAGCGTTCGTGACCCTGACCTTCTCCGCGGTGCCCCGGAAGGGCGCGCCCGCCCGTAAGCCGGACGAGATGGCCCGTGAGCTCGCGGCGCGGCTGCCGGGACTGACCGGAGACCTACAAGCGACTGGGGCAGGCGCAGCGCACCCTCTATCCGCGCAGGAGCTGTGCGAAACGATCCGGGTTGCGTATGACCCGGCCGCCGCGCAGCTTATCGACGAGGCACACGCGCAGGGTGAGACCCCTGAACTCACCTGGCCAGACGTCGGGCCGACCGCGCATCAGGCGTCGTGGTCGGACTACCGTCATGACTCCGCGACGTCGATCACCTGGGCGATGACTCAGGCTCCGCGTGGGATGGTTCAGTCGGGCGTGCTCGCCCGCCTGCTTGCCCCCCACCGGGATATCGCTCGTAAGCGGGTGACGATCCTCTACAAGCCGATCGATCCTGGCCGCGCCGCGGGTCTAGTTGAAGCCGACCTGAACGCTGCACAAGTGCACGCAACTGCAACCCGCAAACCGCAGGCGCGTAGCACGCTGGCGGTACGCGCTGCGGCCGCGACCGCGCAGGAAGAGGCGTCCGGGGCCGGCTTGGTGAACTTCGCTGTCTTGCTGACCGCGACAGTGCTCGACCCGGCTAAGGAGCCGGAGGCGGCCGCCGCGATCGACAATCTCTCGGCGTCGGCGCGGCTGCGGGTGCGCCGCGTTTACGGGTCGCAGGACTCGGCCTTCGCGATGGCGTTGCCGCTGGGCTTGATCCCGACCAAGCACGTTCAAGTACCCTCCATGATCCGGGATCGGCTGTGATGACGATGGCGACGAAGAAGAACCGAAAAAGCACCAAGAGCACCATGACCACGCCGGAGACGTCGACCGAGCCGCGCCCGCTGCGCCCGAGCGGGCGTGGCTGGATCGGTCGCGGTCGCGGTACTGCCGCATACGTGCAGGCACCGGCTGAGTATCGCGGCACCACCGTTCAGGTGTGCGGGCTGTGGCCGTTTTCGGTTGGGACGGGCGCGCCCTTGGTGGGCGTGCCGCTGGGACGGCACCTCTACACGGGTGCGACGGTGTGCGCGGACCCGATTTCGTGGTTCCAGCGCGCAAAGCTGATCAGTAATCCGAGCGTGTTTGTTCTCGGCTTGCCTGCGCTGGGGAAGTCAACGACGGTCCGGCGGATGGCCGCCGGACTCGCCGGGTTCGGGTCCATCCCGTTCATCCTCGGAGACTTGAAGCCAGACTATGTTGACCTGATCGAGGCGCTCGGTGGCCAGGTGATCCGCCTCGGCCGCGGCCGCGGCCATCTGAACGTGCTCGACCCTGGCGAGTCCACGGAAGCCGCGGCACGCCTCCGTGAGGCCGGGTATGAGAAGGAGGCGGAGGAGATTGAGGCGGACGCGCACGGTCGACGCCTCACGATCGTCTCCGCGCTGCTGACGATCCTGCGTAAGCAGCCGCCGAGCGACGTCGAGGAGTCGATCATCGACCAGGCGCTCCGCATCCTGGATCGCCGGTTCGTCGACCAGGTGCCGGTGCTCGCGGACCTGTTGAAGATCGTTCAGGAGGGTCCGGACGAGCTGCGTGAGGTCGCGGTCGACCGCGGCGACTTCGCCGAGTATCAGCGCACCACGCGCGGGCTGGAAGCATCGCTGATCAGCCTGGCCCGCGGCGGCCGTCTCGGAGAGACGTTCGCTCACCCGACGACGAACCCGATGCTGCGTGACCGTCCTGTCGTCTACGACGTGTCCGGGCTGAAAGAGACCGACGTCGATCTGCGCGCCGCGACCTTACTCGCGTGCTGGTCGAACGGGTTTGCCACGGTGAATGTGGCCAACGCTCTATCGGAGGCCGGCCTAGAGCCGCAGCGGCACTACTTCGTCATCATGGACGAGCTGTGGCAGGCGCTCCGTTCCGGCAGCGGCATGGTTGATCGTGTCGACTCGTTGACCCGACTCAACCGTCAGTTCGGTGTCGGGCAGGCGATGATCACTCACACGATGCGCGACCTCGACGCTCTGCCCACTGAGGAGGATCGCATGAAGGCGCGCGGGTTCGTTGAGCGCGCCGGCATGGTCGTGGTCGGCGGCCTTCCGCACTCGGAGATGCCGCTGCTGACCACGGCCGTGCCGTTCTCGCAGGCGGAACAGAACCTTCTCACCGGGTGGTCGGCTCCGCCGTCGTGGGATGCCACGACGGGCAAGGAGACGGAGCCTCCCGGTCGCGGCAAGTTCTTGATCAAGGTCGGTGGCCGCCCCGGCATCCCGATCACGGTCAAGCTGACCGAGACGGAGCGCTCGACCAATGACACGAACAAGCGTTGGCATGAGCAATCTCGTGTCGGACGACGACTGCACGCGGTCGAGCCGGAGGAGGCGGTGTCGTGAGCACGCCGAATAATCGCCGCCGCGACCCGGGCGGCCTGTCGGCGGAGTCGATGCTGCTCGCCGCCGGCATCGTGATCGTCGTCGTCGGAGTGGTCGGGGTGAACCTCGCGGTTCGGTTCGGCCACCAGCTCGACCACACCGGGGTCACTCTCACCAGTGACCCGTTTACGCTGACGTTCCAGGTCCTCATGGGGAAGGTGCCGTGGCCGGCGTCGGGCACGTGGATCATCGCGGTAGTCGCGGCGATCGTGATCGCCCTCGCAGTCCTAATCATCGTTGCGATCGCCCGCTACCGGAAGGGCCGGACCCGTGTCGACCGATCGGCCGCCTACCTGGGGCGCGGCCGCGACGTCGCAGACCTCAGCCGAAAGAGCGCGCTAGAGAAAGCGCAGCGCCTCGGCGTGCCCGATGCGCCCGGTGTTCCCATCGGGCGCACTGTCGCGGCCGGGCAACCGCTCTACGGCTCCTGGGAGGACATGCACATCGATATCTGGGGGCCGCGCACCGGTAAGACGACCAGCCGCGCCGTCCCGGCGATCCTGGCCGCTCCCGGCGGCGTGCTCGTCACCTCGAACAAGCGCGACGTCGTAGACGCCACCAGGGACGTGCGCGAGAAGGCCGGCCCGGTATGGGTGTTCGATCCGCAGGGCATCGCTTTGGAGGAGCCCACCTGGTGGTGGAACCCGCTCAGCTACGTCACCGACGAGGTACGCGCCGCCAAGATGGCCCAGCACTTCGCCTCCGGCTCCCGCGACGCGGACGCCAAGACCGAAGCGTTCTTCGACTCGTCCGGCAAGGACTTGCTGGCCGGCCTTCTGCTCGCCGCGGCGCTCGACAACCGGCCGATCACGGACGTGTACACGTGGCTGACCCGGCCCGCTGACGACACGGCGGTGGAGATCCTTCGCCAGCACGGCTTCCCGCTGACCGCCGACCAGATGGCCGGCGTCATCGACGCGCCGGAGAAGCAGCGTGGCGGCGTCTACGGCACCGCCCAGCAGATGGCGTCCTGTCTCACCAACCGTCAGGTCGCCCGCTGGGTGACCCCGCTCGGCGGGAACACGAGCGACCGGCGGTCGCAGTTCAGTCCGGAGGCGTTCGTGCGTGACGGTGGCACGCTCTACAGCCTCTCCAAGGAGGGTCAGGGCACGGCCGGTCCTCTGGTGACGGCGCTCACCGTCGCCGTGGTGGAAGCGGCGGAGGAGCTGGCCGCTCGGTCGGCCGGCGGCCGCCTCACCACACCGCTCCTGGGAGTGCTGGACGAGGCCGCGAACGTGTGCCGGTGGCGTGACCTGCCGAACCTCTATTCGCACTACGGTTCGCGCGGAATCGTCCTCATGACGATCTTGCAGAGCTGGTCGCAGGGCGTGGAAGTGTGGGGCGAGTCCGGGATGCGCAAGCTGTGGTCGGCCTCCAACGTGAAGGTCTACGGCGGCGGCGTCTCGGAGGCCGGCTTCCTCGAAGACCTGTCGCGGGTGATCGGTGACTACGACCGTCTCTCGTCCTCGACGTCGAGCGGGCGCGGGCAGCGCACGGTGTCGCAGCAGCTCCACCGTGAGCGCATCCTGGATGTCGCTGACCTGGCCGCGATGCCGAAGGGTCGCGCCGTGGTGCTCTCCTCCGGCTCTCGGCCCACGCTGGTCCGCACTCAGCCGTGGATGACTGGCCCGCACGCGGCCGACGTGCGGGCCTCGATCGCCGCGCACGACCCGCAGGCGCAGCGGACGATCAGTGAGGCGCAGCATGAGGTTGCGACCGTGGAGGCGACCATCGGGGACGAGGCGCGATCGTGAGCGACTGGGGCGAGGACGAGTACGAGCCGGAGGACGCCGGCAGCTCATCGACGACGGCAGCAGCTCCTTCCGGCGGTCGGGCGTTCGGGATCGACGTCGGCAGCCTGGCCGACGAGCTGGTGGATGCCGCGGTCAAGTCCTTGGTGCGCAAGGAAGTGTCGACCGTCGCCGCTGAGGCGGTGAAGGACGCCCTGACCGACGACGTGCTCGACGCGCTTCGCGATCGGGCTGAGACCGCCGCGGCCGCGGCGATCGCCGCGCAGCTCGAAGATTCCGGCCTCGACGATGACACCGAGGCCGAGGTACCGGACGCGGCAGAATCCGTCCTGACGTACGGGAGCGTCGACGAGTTCCTGCGCGAGTATCTACGCAGCGTGTACCGGCGCAAGATCGACGGCAAAAACCGGGTGTGGGCGGCCGAATGGTGGAAGTACGACGAGGCGGTGATCCGCCTCGAAGCGCTCTGGCGCTCCTGGGAGTTCCTGCGTCGCGATCCGTCGACCGGGATGAGCGTGTGGTGGCGTGACCACGCCGACACGCACATGGCCGTCCTGATGGACCCGCAAGGCCCGTTCGCGCCGGCCGATGCGATGGCCCCGGAGAACCAGTGCAGCAAGGGTGACCCGCTGCCCTACAAGCAGCCGCCGGAAGGACTGTTCCCCGACGTCCGCGAGGCGAATCCCGAGACCGATTAGGGGTGTTGTCTGTCGGTGGGTCGTCCGATAATTGACCCAAACGTCGCTCCCCCAGCGATGGAGAAACAAGAAGGGCCGCGCTCCCCCAAGCGCGGCCCTTCTTTCTCGTTCGGTGTCTGGTTCAGCGGCTCTGTTCGTTGCGCTGCACCTGGAGGCCGCGGCCGCGGGCCTTCCGTGCCTTCGGAGCCTTGGCGGGGCCGCCAGCGGCCACCGCGGCGGTGGCCGGCTTCGCCTGACTCACGTCAGCCCGCATCCTGGTCGCGATGACCTCCTGGTCGATCCCCTTGCTCTCCAACTCCGCGGCGGTGGACGCGCGACGCTCGGAGCTGTCGTAGGCGGTCCCGCTGTCCTCTCGGGCGGCGTCCGCCGTCACGGTCCGCTCGTCCGCGTCGACCTGCGCTCGAGTTCGCTCCTCCGGGCCTGGCTCGTACTCGGCCGCGGCGCGCTCCTGCTCCGCCAGGCGGTCTTGCTGGTCGGCTTGGGTGAGGAGCTGCTGCGCCTCGACGTTCTCGGCCGCGGAGCGTTGCCGTTCAGCGTCGGCCTGCGCACGCTCCTGTTCCGCCCGCTCCACGGCGGCCCGGACCGCGCCAGCGTCGGCTCCGGTCTCCGTTGCGTCGACGCCGTAGCGGCTGCGCAGCTCGTCCCGCATGCGCTCCTCCGCGCGGGCAGCCTCCGGGTCATCCTGCGCCCAAGCGCGAGTGGTTTGGTACGTGCGCCCGATCTGTTCAGGTGTGGACTGTTCCCACCACTCGCCGCGGTAGACGTTCGCGTACTCGATGCGGGCCGTGCGCTGCTCGACCTCGAACCGTGACCGCAGCTCGCGCGCCTCACGCTCACTCGCGCTCTGTGCGCGCCGCAGCGCGTCCTCCCGCGCTCGGGCGATGCGCTCACCCACCTGTCCCGCAGCGGTCACCAACACGCGGAGCTGCCCTTCGAACGCCTCCGCGATCCCGTCGCTTTCCTCGGCCATGATCGGCCCCCTCTCCTATCGTTCCGGGCCGCGCTCTGCGCCCGGCCCTGTCCTCTGTCGTGGCTTCGTCGGCTCAATGTTGTTCGGCACCGGCGACGTCGCCGCCGTCGCCGGCTGGGCCTGCCCGGCGCGCAGCCGATCGAGCATCGCCTGTGTCTCCGAGTCGAGCGTCGCAGTCGGCGCAGCCGGCGCGGCGGCCGTCGACGACGCCTCCGTGCTGACCGCCGGCAGCGCGTCACGAACGCGCGTCAGACGTCCCCGCACGTCCTCGGCCAGGAGTCGAGCCTGCCGCGTCTGCTCGGCGGCCTGGGCGGCCTCGTAGACCGCCTGGGTGAGGCGGAGGAGCTGCCGGATCATCGCGGCCTGCGCCACGGTGCCCTGACCGCCGCGAGCGGCGCTGGCCAGCAGCATCGCCGCACCGGAGATGGCGGTCGTACCGGCGCGGTGCGGCCGCACCGTGCGCGTGTACGTCTGCGCCGATCGTGACAGTGCCTCGGACGCGGCGGCGAGGTCGCCGGGCGTCTCCTCCGTCGCGTTGGACCAGGCCGCAAATGCGCCGGCTGTCTGCCGTGCCACCGTCGCCCACGTGTCCCGGTCGTCAACGGGAACCGACCGCAGTCGGTCTACGAGCTGCCGCAGCTCGTCGTTGCGCCGGCCCCACAGCTCGGGGTCCGGTTGCTGCGTCTCGGCTCCCGGTGCGACCACGCGGCGACCGCGCTTGGCGGCGTTCCACTCGGCCGCCGCATCGCTAGCGTCGGCCGGCGTGTCCGGCCATCCATCGCGCAGCCGGGGCAGCGTCAGGTCCCGGCCAAGGTGACCGCCGCCGTACCAGATCGGACGCTCGCCGGCCGTGGGTCGCTCGGCCACGGAGTAGCCGGTGATGACGTCGGTTCGTCCGTCCGCGTAGCGAGGACGAACAAGCAAGCCGGTGCGCCGCATGCGTCGTACGAATTCGGCTTCGTCGCTGGCCGCGGTGGCGCACCCGCGCACCTTCAACGCGAGCAAGTAGCGCGGCTGATCGGTGCGCAGCTCGGCGCTGATTCGTGCCTGTCGATCCGGCCCGCTCAGGTGTTCCCAGCGCGGGGCGTTATCGCCCAACTTTGGGCGGGTGCGCTCGTACTTCGCGCGTGCCCGCGACCGCGCCTGAGCTTCCCGCTCGGCTGGGTCGTAGCCGCGGGTCGAACGCTCGGCGCGCAGCGATTCCAGCTGCTCCAATCCGTACTTCATTTCCAGCGCACGGGTCGCAACCTGAGCACGGTGGAAGTCGTTATGGATCGATGCCTTGGTGCCGTCCTCCCGGACCAGGTTCACGGCGATGTGGATGTGGTCGTTGCCATTCGACGACACACCGTGGCGCACGGCGACCCACCGGCATGGAGCCCTCGGGTCGTCGGGGTCGTCAAACTCCATCGCCTTTACGAAATCGTGAGCAATGTCCCGCCAGTCCTCATCGGTGAGCATGCCTTCCTCGGCGCGCAGCGAGAGGGAGCAATGCCACACATGACCGCCGGGAACCTCGACGCCGAACGCAGTCCGCGGCTGGTCCAAGTGGCGTGCGATCGAGAGGGCGGCGTCACGCCCCAGCTCGGCGTCGTCGTGCCACGCCATAAGCGCGGGATCGCCTGCGACCAGGTGCGGATCGGTGTGCTCATTCGACCGGCCCGGCCCAGTGAGGTAAGTCATTAGCCCGGACATTCGATCGCCACGCACGACGTTCGGCATCATGACGCGCTCAACCCGTCGATCGCGTCATCCAGACGAGCTGCAACCCGACGCACCGCGTCAAGCGTCGCCTTCATCTCTGCCTGCATCTCCCCCGTCGCGTTAGTAGCCTTCGCCATCTGGTTCACGTTGTTCGAGATGGCGGCCAGCAGCCGGTGGACAGCGAACATCTCGGCCATCGCCTGCTTCCGCTCGGTCGGCGTCTCCGATCGCTCCACGGACAACGCAGCCTCGACCATCAGTCGCGGAATCGTGACGCGCTGCGCCGCGGCGATCCGCGCCAGCACACCTTCCTCCTCCGGAGTCACACCCA
>NZ_CP194646.1:0-128795 GCF_050990935.1 Streptomyces sp. L7
CGGGTGAGACCTGGCAGCAGCGGTGGGAAGCGAGCGGTTGGGAGACCTCAATGAGCATGCTCGCCTCGCTCAACCCTGCACCGGCCGCGAGCTGGACGATGACCAGCGGCTTCTCCTGGCTCGTTGCCCTCCGGGTCCTGGTCCCGTCGCTGCGGGTCCTGCGGACAACTGCGGTCTCCGACTTCTTCAAGATCTTCCTCGCAAGCCAACGCGAAGACGGCGACCTGGCTGCTCTCACTGCTGCGATCGAGGCTGCTCCGGTGAGCGCGAAGTCGCGCAATCAGACCCTCACCGACCTCTCCTACATGCTCGCCATCCAGGCCATCCCCGCATCGGACATCACACCCGGCAGCTTGATCCACTTCGGCCTGGCGTTGCGGGAGGTCAGCACCGCGCGGGACAAGAACACTCGCAAGCTGGCGGGAGCCCTGGTGTGGCAGGTGCTGGTCGACGCCGGCAAGTTCCCGGAGGGCACGCCCGTGACCATGCGCATCGCCACGGTGGGCGGCCGCAAAAGCGTGGCAGAAATGGTGGGCTCATACGGTGTTTCCAACTACGGGGTGCGCCAGCTCCTCATCGACTACATTTCTCACCGCGGGGCACTTGGGATGGACTACTCTACACTCAGCCACCTGGTCCGGGCTTTGACTCGCAACTTCTGGTGCGTCATCGAGCGGATAAACCCGAACCAGGACGACCTGGACCTCGATGAGACCACATACGAAGCCTGGCGCGCCGAGATCGACACCGTCCAGACTGCGGAAGGATCGCGACCCCGCCAGAGCATCTGGGACCTCCTCGTCACCGTGCGCGCGCTCTACCTCGACATCCAAAGCTGGGCGATCGAGGACCCGGCACGATGGGGACCATGGGTCGCCCGCTGCCCGATCCCACCCATCGCCAGCCGCGGCTACAGCGCTGACAGGCGGCGCCAAGCCGAGCGGATCGCCGACCGGACACGCACCCGTCAGCCGCTGCTGGAGCTGCTGGTCGACCACGTCATGGCGGTGCGTGACCAGATGAGCGCTCTGCTCGCCGCTGCCGAAGCATCGAGTGGAGCCGAATTCGAGGTGAACGGCGTCCGCTATCTGCGGAATGAACCGGCACCGAGGACCGCTACATTCCCGCATGGCGGCCCGCGCTCACGCCGAGGCGCTGCCCTCGAGCCCGCGGCCACGGACGGCCCGCTCCGGATCCAGCGGGCCGACGGCGGACCTAGCATCGAGATCCACAGCCAGGAAGCGCGGGCATTCTGGACGTGGGCGATCATCGAGGTGCTACGGCTCACCGGGGTGCGCCACGAGGAACTGTTGGAGCTGTCCCACCTATCCGTCCGGCAATATCGGCGATCGAACGGCGAGATCGTCGCGCTGCTCGTCGTCACGCCTTCCAAGACAGACCGGGAACGTGTCATTCCCATGTCGCCTGAACTTCTCCACGTAATCGCCCAGGTCATCCGTCGGCAGACCGACAGGCTCGGGGCGATCCCGCTCGTGCGCCGCTGGGACCCTCACGAGCGGCAGCACACCGAGCCGATGCCGTTTCTGTTCCAGCGCAGCAGCGGTCATACCTGCGGCGTGATGAGCCCATCGGCCGTTGCCAGAATGATCGGCCGCGCTTGCCAGGAGGCGGCCGAACACCACCCACAATTCAAAGGCCTGACGTTCACGCCGCATGATTTCCGGCGCCTCTTTGCGACGGACCTCGTGAACAACGGACTGCCTATCCATATCGGAGCGGCGTTGCTCGGTCACGCGAGTCTTCAGACGACTCGCGGTTACGTCGCAGTGTTCGACGAAGAAGTGGTCCGTCATTACCAGCTCCACCTGACCCGACGCCGGCAACTGCGCCCTAAAGGGGAGTATCGCATCACCCCCGCCGAGGAATGGGACGAGTTTGAAGAGCACTTCGATAAGCGCAAGGTCGAGCTCGGCACCTGCGGCCGTCCCTACGGCACCCCATGCGCTCACGAACACGCCTGCGTACGCTGCCCGATGCTGCATGTCGAGCCTCAGATGGTGCCGCGCCTGGATCAAATCGAGAAGGATCTGCTAGCACGGCGTGAGCAAGCGGAAGGCCAAGGCTGGGGCGGGGAGATCGAGGGCATCGAGGTGACGCTCGACCACCTGCTGGCCAAGCGAGCCCGTGCGCTTCGGCTTGACCCTGCCGGACCGGTTGCGCTGCCTATGCCGACGCTGCGCAAGCCCGGCCATCTAGCGCCCTGAACAGCTCCAGTCCCGGTATTGGAAGCCAGCCCCCGGATGCCGGTCGCTGGCGGTCCCCCAGCCGATCAGTCTCCGGGCCCTGACGGTCAAGGTCGCCACGCCAGTCCGATCATGAGCGGGATCACTTCACGCAACGTCATCGTTCGCTCCTTTCCTGCTTGGCGTGCGGGTGCGTCGGGAGCAGCAACCGCCCGCTGTCGGCGTCGTACTCGAACAGCTCGCCGTAGCGGCCCCAGTCGATCGCGGTGTCGAGCTGTCGCTGGGCGTCGTCGGTGCCGTAGAAGGCGCGCAGCTCGGCGAGGACGTCGTCGGCGCTGATCGCACCGGTGCCCGTGTGCCGGAGATCGCGGACGATGCGGCGCACGAGCGGGGCCGCCTCCATCGCCAGGGTCGCGAACTGCTCTTTGGCACGGAGCAGGTCGGCGGCGGCGTAGCGACGGCCCTGCTCGGTGATGCGCAGTTCGGTGCCCTGAGGACGCGCGAGCTTTAACAGGTGGGCGGCATCCACTATCGGCAGGAGGTCGTCGATCTCGTAGCGGAGTTCGTCGGCGATCTCGGCGAGGCCGTCCTGCCCTCCGCGCTCGGCGAGCAGTTCCACGAGGCCGCCGAGCTCGCCGGTGCTGACCGTGGGCAGCGGGAGGTCGATCCCGGCGACGTCGGGCTCCTGCCGCGCGGCGTCCGCGGCCAGGGTCGCACGCGGCTCGGCCTGCTGGCCGGTGAGGATGCTGTACACCTCGTCCACGAGCGCCTCGAACTCCGGGCTGCGGCGGTCGCGCGGCTGCGGGAGGTCGACGGTCAGCTCGGCCTTGATGCGGCCGGGGTTGGAGTCGAGCACCACAACGCGGTCGGCGAGCTGGATGGCCTCCTCGATGTTGTGGATGACGATCAGCGCCGTGCGGGTCGGGAGGGTGCCGTCGCCCCACATCCGCACGAGCTCGCCGCGCAGGTTCTCGCTGGTGAGCACGTCGAGCGCCGAGAACGGCTCGTCCATCAGCAGCACGTCCGGCTCCACGACGAGCGCGCGGGCGAACCCGACGCGCTGCCGCATCCCGCCGGAGAGCTCCTTGGGGTAGGCGGACTCGAACCCGTCCAGGCCGATCTGGTCGATCGCGCGGAGGGCGCGCTCGCGCCGCTCCTCCGGGCGGACGCCCTTGGCCTCCAGCCCGAGCTCGACGTTCTCGAGCACGGTCAGCCAGGGCAGCAGCGCGAACGACTGGAAGACCAGCGCCGTGCCCGGGTTGGCGCCGTTGAGCACGCCGCCCTTGAACGCGACGGTGCCGGTGGTCGGCGCGATCAGCCCGGCGATGCAGCGCAGCAGCGTGCTTTTGCCCGACCCGGAGCGGCCGAGGAGGGCGACGATCTCGCCCTGGCGGATGGTGAGCGTGACGCCGGCGAGCACGGTCTTCTCGCCGCCGTCGGTGGCGAACGACTTGGTGACGTCGCGGACGTCGATGAGTGCGGTGTTCGTGGTGATCATGATGGGAGCCCTCCTCACGGGCGGAAAGTCAGAGGCTGAAGCGCTTCTCGGCGACGGCGTACAGGCGGCGCCAGAACAGACGGTTGAGTCCGACGACGAAGACGGACATGACGATGACGCCGACGAGCACGCGGGCCATGTCGCCGGTCTGGGTGGCGTCGGCGATGTACGCGCCGAGGCCGGTCGCGGTGTAGGTGTGGTGGTTGTAGGTGACGACCTCGGCGACGATGGACGCGTTCCACGCGCCGCCCGCCGCGGTGATGCCGCCGGTGACGTAGGCCGGGAAGATCGCCGGGAGGATCAGTCTCCGCCAGCGCTGCACGCGGCCCACGCCGAAGCTGTCCATCGCCTGCCGCAGATCGGTCGGGATGGCGCTGGCGCCGGCGATGACGTTGAACAGGATGTACCACTGCGAGCCGAGCGCCATCAGCAGGATGCCGCCGTAGTCGAGCGGGATGCTCGTCGCGACGAAGAACGCGATCGCGAACGGGAACAGGAAGTTCGCCGGGAAGCTCGCCAGCAGCTGCACGATCGGCTGGGCCAGCCGGCTGATCCGCGGGTTCATTCCGATCCACACGCCCACCGGCACCCAGACGATGGTCGCGAACAGCAGGATGACGACGACGCGCGCCATCGTCACCGCGACGAGCCCGAACGCCTCCAGGAACGCGCCCATCCCGAGCGAGTGCTGGATGAAGAGGTAGGAGGCGATGGCACCGACCACGATCGCGGCGACGACAA
Organism: Streptomyces sp. L7; assembly: GCF_050990935.1. Classification (GTDB taxonomy): domain Bacteria; phylum Actinomycetota; class Actinomycetes; order Actinomycetales; family Microbacteriaceae; genus Leifsonia. Next base: position 4,444 of record NZ_CP194646.1, read on the forward strand.
GCACGGTCACGACCACGTCCAGCGTGCGCTTGCGTACCTCGGGCACCCGCAGGGGTGCTCGGCCAGCCCGAACGGCCGGGTCGCCCTGTCGAGACCGCGCCCGATCGGGGCGAACCCGCGCCCCACGACGCGCGGCAGCCAGGACCGGCTGATCACGTCGAGGACGACGCTGCGCGGCCGGTCGGTGGGCGCGGTGTCCTCCTGGCGGAACCGCTCCGCCCAGGCGACCAGCGGACGCCAGAAGAGGAAGTTCACGCCCAGCACCATGATCGCCATCGTCACGATCGCCCAGCCGACCCGGTCGAGCTGGCCCGCCTCCACCGCCGAGGCGACGTAGGCGCCGACGCCGGGCAGCGCGAAGCTGTGGTTGTTGACGGTGATCGCCTCGGAGGCCGCCAGGAAGAACCAGGCGCCGCCGAAGCTCATCATCCCGTTCCAGACCAGCGGGATCATCCCGGACGGGACGTCGAGCTTCCAGAACCGCTGCCACTTCGTCAGCCGCGTCAGCCGGGCGGCCTCGTCGAGGTCGCGGGGCTGGCTGGTGAGCGACGCGTAGAAGGCGAAGGTCATGTTCCACACCTGCGAGGTGAAGATCGCGAAGACCGCAGCCGACTCCAGCCCCAGCGTGGAGCCGGGGAAGAGCGCGATGAACCCGGTCACGGTCACCGACAGGAAGCCGAGGATCGGGACCGACTGCAGGATATCCAGCGCCGGCAGGATCACCTTCTCCGCCCGCGGCAGCCGCGCGGCGGCCGTCGCGACGACGAAGGTGAACACCAGTGATGCGGCCAGCGCCGCGAACATCCGCAGCAGCGAGCGCAGCGCGTAGTACGGCAGCAGCGCGGGGTCCGTGTCGATGGACGACGGCACCTCGGCCAGCCGTACGGGCGCGGAGGCGCCGGCGGTCGCCTGGATCAGCAGGTAGAAGAGGACGACGATCGTGACGGCGACCAGGACGTCGATCCAGCGGAAGCGGACACGGCGAAGCGTGCCGGCGCCGGGGACGGTGCGGAGAAGAGGCATGACAGGACCTCCCTGAGTCGAAGGGCAGACAGGAGACGAAGGGTGTCGCCTGCCGCGCGGGACTCAGCGGCCGCCTGGCGTGGAACGCGGGGAGGCCGTGGTCGCGGGAGCGCAGCAGGGACGGAACGGACTATGGTCGTCGCTCACGGCGGATCACCTCCTCGCACTCACGGCAGGCGTGCGCCAGGCTCCACCCCGGCCGCGTGCGCGTTCGGGCGACGGGACTCCCACGTAAGAGCTTCGGCACTGCACGACGTATCCCGCGGACCCGTACGGATCAGGCGGGAAGCCACTTGGGATCACCCCTTAAGCCGGGGAGACCTGTCCTGATCTTGGGCGTCTCTCGACGTCGTCAGATCAGTGGCCTGTGTTCGCGCAGAAGCCTCACCTAACGAAGTTCTGCCAAAACTGACAATAGCAGACGCCGTGTGCCGGTTGCGGAAGCCTAACGAAATCCTCACAACCGCCGCGAGCGAGTGGAGCTGAAGGTCACTCCGAGCGCACGTAGTCGAACGCTCCAGCGGCGATATCCTCCCACCGCAGTGGCGAGTCGCTAGGCAGGGCAAGCCTCTCTTGAAGCGGACGCGGCCTGCCCGCGTTCCATCGGGTTCCAACAAGTGCAGAGGCCACCTGCTCGACGCGGTGCGCGGGGAGCTTCACCACCAAGCGATTCTCGTCAAGCTGCGCGAAGATCCAGACCTCGACCCGCAGCGTCTCCGACCCAAACGCGGCGCCCTGGCAAGGCACGGCGATACCTGGCACCGATTCACAGAACGACGCCAAGTAGTTGAACTGCTCCTTTGATTTCAATGGCGCACATGCTGCCACGCCAGGATCGCGGCCTCCACCGCCGAGCACTCTCGCGGGAACCAGCCCTCCTCTGGGGAATCAGCCGGGTTGCGCTCACCGCACTCATCATGTTCGCCTAGGGCAAGCGGGCTATCCGCACACCCACCGGACAACCCGTTTCCGCTCACTGAGCGCCGCGCCGCTCTCATCGACGTGGACCTGGCAACCAGCGTCCCAGCCAGGATCTTGCTCGACTACACGCGCGCCTAGGGGTGGGCAGATCACTTCGCCGGACGCGTCATCGGTTTCTACGCCACCCGAGAAACCATCCACATCTTCCGCGAATGAGTGCATCGGTCCGTGAAGGAGGTCCCCTGAGTGGCGGTCGGATCAGAACGTTCCCGAGGCGTTCTTGGCCCCCGGCCTTGACCTCGCGACGCCACCCACAGCGCGTGGATGCCGCGTTAGCAGACAGATGAAAGCGGTGACGGCCCCAAGGAAGGTGGTCGGGGCCGCCACCGCTACGGTTCTGGCGGCGCTCCGATACGCGTCCACGAACCGGTGGGCCAGCGGCTCGCACAAGCCACCGCCCCACGTCTGGTCAACTCAGTTGTCGATCGCGGCGAACTCCTCTGCGCTCGCGAACGCAAGCCCGTATGGCAGGCCCGGGTTCTCATCGGCGATCTCCAGGAGCCGGTTGTACTTCGCCACCCGCTCTCCGCGGGCGGGCGCCCCGGTCTTGATCTGCCCGACGCCGGTTCCGACGACAAGGTCGGCGATGAACGTGTCGGTGGTCTCACCGGAGCGGTGGGAGACCATCGACGCCATCCCGAGCCGGCGGGCGGTCTCGATCGCGTCGAGGGTCGCCGACACGGTTCCGATCTGGTTCGGCTTGATCAGGGCGGCGTTGGAGTAGTGGTTGCGGGCTCCGTCGGCGATGCGGCGCATGTCGGTGACGTAGAGGTCGTCGCCGACCAATTGGGTGCGGTCACCGACCGCGTCGAACAGGAGCTTCCAGCCCGCGTGGTCGTCCTCCGCGAATCCGTCCTCGATGCTGCGCAGGGGGTACTGGTCGAGCAGCTTGACGTAGTAGTCGACGAGCTGGTCGCGGCCGATCAGCCGGCCGGCGATCTTGTACTGGCCCTCCCGTTCGTAGAACCCGTTGGCGGCCGGGTCGATCGCGATAGCTACCTCGTCTACACCCGGCGTATATCCCGCGTCCTGGATCGCCTGGACGAGCAGGTCCATAGCGTCCTCCGGGCTGGCGATGTCCGGCGCGAAGCCGCCCTCGTCGCCGAGCCCCGCAGTGTGGAAGCGGGCCTTCACCCGCGCGGCGAGGGCATGATAGATCTCCGCCCCGGCCTCGACGGCCGCGGCTTCGTCGACGGCGCCGACCGGGGCGATCATGAATTCCTGGAACTCGAGGGGGTTCGCAGCGTGAGCGCCGCCGTTGAGCACGTTGAAGTGCGGGACGGGCATCCGTTCGGCGCTGTCGGTCACGCGCGCCAGCCAGACGTGCAGCGGCACTTCGGCGGCGTGGGCGAACGCTCGGGAGGCGGCGATCGAGACCGCGACGACGGCGTTTGCGCCGAGGCGGGCGAGGTTGTCGGTGCCGTCGAGTTCCCGCATGGCGGTGTCGAGGTCGCGAATGGTCCGCCAGTGCTTGCCCACAAGCGCGGGCGAGATCTCGTCAGTGACCGAGGTAACGGCCTTGTGGACGCTGCGGCCGGAGTACGACGGGCCGTCGTCCCGCAGTTCGACCGCCTCGAACACGCCGGTGGATGCGCCAGCGGGTGCCGAGGCTTCGACGGTGGTGCCGTCCTCGAGGTGCAGGGCGACAGCGACGGTCGGATAGCCGCGGGAGTCGAGGATTTGGCGGGCTGTCACCTGGTCAATCACGACGGGGTGGCCTTCGGGGTGGCTCACATAGTGGCCCTGGTGGGCAGGGTCGATGTGACCGGTGTAGCCGTGGGCGTGCATCGGTTTCTCCTATCTCAGGGCATGCGCGCGGGCATGCGTTATCGCGTGAGATAGGGACCGTTGTCGGCATCGAGGTTGGTGTCGGCGAGCCCCACCGCCGAAGCGCCGAAGCGCTGATCAGGAGTGTGCCAGAGAAATCTCGAGAGCGAAAGTGTCTCGCGTGGTGATTCTCAGCGACCTGTCAGAACATGCCGCCGAGCCAGAGCCCCAGACCGGCGACCAAGAGGGCGCCTGCGAGCATCCCGAAGCCGTTGGAGACCGCGGCCGCGTAGCGTCCTTCCTGGGCGAGTCGGACTGTCTCGAAGCTGGCGGTGCTGAAGGTGGTGTATCCGCCGATGAAGCCGACCCCGATGATCGCCCGCCACTCCGGTGGGAGGAGGTGGGTGACCGCCAGGCCGGTCACCAGGCCGAGCAGGAAAGAGCCGGTGATGTTGATCACCGTGGTGCCGAGCGGGTACGCGACGCGCACGCGTGCCTTCAGGATTCCGTCGAGGACGAGTCGGCAGGTGGCGCCGAGGCCGCCGGCGAGGGCGACCCCGAGAACGAGCAGACCGATCATCGCGCGCGCTCCTTCCGTGCACGGGCTCGGTGGATGGCTGCGCCGAGCGCGATGCCTCCGACCGATGCGGCGGCGCCGACGAGCACGGTGGCCAAGGCGTAGAGGATGCTGTCGCCGAGGTGCGCGGTAGCGATGAGCCCGTCGGTGTCGACCGCAAACGAACTATACGTCGTGTAGCCCCCCATGATCCCGGTTCCGGCGAAGAGACGGATGGCTCTGCGCCTGCCCTCGTCTGGTCCGCCGCGGGACAGGGTCTCAAGAAGCCAGCCGAGCAAGAACGCCCCGGTGACATTGATGCCGAACGTCGCGACCGGCAGGCCGTTCCAAGCAGGGATGCTCAACGACAACAGGTAGCGAACGGCCGTGCCAATGGCTCCGCCGGCGAAGACCAGCCCGATGTAGCGCCAGCGCAGGTGGACGGGCCGCGGTGTGCGGGTGCGCGTGTCATCGACTTCGATGTCTGAGTCGATGGGGAGAGTGTCGTTGGGGTCTGGGTTCATGGTTGGTTCTGTTCGCGCAGGCGACACCTAGGTGCCCCCTTGCCGGTTGAGGAGTTCGGTGGCTTCGACAGCGGCGTCGGGGTCGAGGTAGTCGCGTGCTACGAGAGCGGGCGTTCCGGACCGGAGATCGAAACGATACCGCAAGGGCTGACCGGTCGGAATCGCCAGCTGCTCGACCTGCCGCGGGGTGAGGCCCTCGATGATCATGCACAGGGCGCGAAGCGAGTTCCCATGACCGACCACGATCACCGGCGATTCTTCGACCAGCGCGGGATACAGCTGCTCGGCGACGAAGGGCAGGATCCGCCGTCCGACGTCATGGAGCGACTCCGTCGGGGTCAGAGCGGCCTGCGGGAGTGACCGGAAGGGCTCTTCGGACCGGATCGCCTCGAGCTGTTCGGCGCTCATCGGTGGCGGCGCGGTGAGGAACGAGCGTCGCCAGGTGAGGAATTGGCTCACTCCATAGCGGCGAGCGACCGCTGTCTTGGACTGGCCCGTAAGCGCACCGTAGTTGCGTTCGTTCAACCGCCACTCGATGCGCAGGTCCGCGTCAAGGCCGAGGACATCCTTGACGATGAGTGCCGTGGCGATGGTCCGCTCGAGCGCCGACGCGAAGATCGATACAGGCCTGATGCCCGCCGCTTGCAGCAACAGTCCGGCGTCTCGCGCTTCAATACGCCCACGCTCGGTCAACGGCGGGTTGAGCACACCGGTGAAAAGTCCTTGCGCGTTCGCGGTGCTCTCACCGTGCCGAAGCAGGTAGACCTCGTAGAGCCGTGTCACTCCCACGGCAGCGCCCGGCCGTCGGTCACCGGCGACAGGGGGACGACCAGCACCGGCCGGTGCTGTCGGTGCGCGAGGTGGACAGCGACAGAGGAGCGGAAGAATTCGCGAAGGCCCGAGCGCAGGCCGGCTTCGTGGGTGCCGACGACGATCATGCGGGCGTTCAGCGTCTCGGCGAGATGTCCGAGCGCATGGGCGGGGTCGCCGGCGAGTTCGCGCTTGCTCCAGTTGACGCCGGTCTTTGCGAGGGTCTTCTCGATGTGTGCGGCGAGTTCGGTGTCGAATACGTCCTCATCGAGTTCCGGGAGGTCGGGGTCGAAGGGGAGCGAATGCACCGATCCGTCCGGGTTCTCGTCGACCGTATACCGGCCGAGGTCGACGTGGGCGCAGATGAGTTCGCAGTCCAGGTCTCGGGCGATATGGGCTGCTTCCAGCAGGACGGCGTCGGCCAACCCGTGTTCGACACCTACGAGGATGACGGAGCGGTTCTGGTCCGGGGTGTGGGGATCGGACATTGACGTCTCCTATCTCGGCGGCGGGCGCGCGCGTCTGGCGAGATAGGGACTGTTGTCGGCGGCGCCGAGGTTGTTCGCGGTGAGCCCCACCACCGCGACGAGTTCATCGTCACCTCACAGTGTGCCAGAAGGTGCGACGAGTTCAACCACACCGCCGGGGGTGTATCGTTGTGCTCCCAAACGGTGATGAAGCTCACCGAAACCGCGGGTCCCCGCTGATGGCTTCTACCTGAACACCCTTGCTCTGCATCGCGTCCAGGTAGGAGGACCACGTGGAAGAGAACCGCGCACAACTGACGAGCATCCTGTTTCCGGCCGCCGGCCCAGCCGGCACCGACGCCGCCACCATGGAGTTGGCAAGAACGCAACCGGACTGCTTCCCCGACCTTGCCCTCGATCTAGTGATCGAACGCTTGGTCGGCACGGACGACTACAACCTGCGGCCGTTCTACTGGACGCCGCTGACCACGTTGGAGCAGGTGGAGTTCCGTCATGCGGTGCTCGCCGACCTGGCGCACGAACGCGTGCAGCAGAGTGGGCGGGCCTTCGCCGAGGGCATGCGGGAACTGCGCACCCAGCTCGCCCTGGTCGACAAACTGCGATACGTGCTGCAACGACAACGGGTGTTCCTGGACGCCGTCACCCACTATGTGACCCTAACCGGCAACCTCGCCCGCGGACTCATGGACGCACCGCTCCAATCGGCGGGAATGCTGGCGTTCCAGGACCACCTGGACCGCTACATCGCCTCAGAGGGATTCACTCGGCTGGCGGAGGACGCCGAACGTGTGACCGAACAGCTGGACGAGGTCGAGTACGAGTTCCTCATCGACGGCAACAGCGTCACCGTGATCCCATACGGCGGCGAGACGGACTTCAGCGCCGACGTCGCTGCGACCTTCGCGAAGTTCCGGCAGTCCGACGTCGGAACGCACCGGATGAAGTTCATCGACACGGTCGACATGAACCATGTCGAGGCGGGCATCCTGGGCCTGGTGGCTGACGTGTTCCCGGAGCCATTCGCGGCGTTGGCCGAGTTCTGCAATGAGCACGCGACGTTCCAGTCCGCGACGCTCGCCCGGTTCGACCGTGAGCTGCAGTTCTACTTCACCTACCAGGACTACCTGGCCCACGCCTCAGGCAACAGACTGCCGGTCTGCGTGCCCCGTGTCGTCGACGAACGCGAAAGCAACGTCACCGGCGGCTACGACCTCGCGCTGGCATATAAGCGACAGACGGACGCGACGCCGCTGGTCACCAACGATTTCCAACTCCGGCGCGGGGAGCAGTTCCTCGTAGTCACCGGCGCCAACCAGGGCGGCAAGACCACGTTCGCACGGTCCTTCGGGCAGCTGCACTACCTCGCCGCACTCGGACTCCCCGTCCCGGCGCGCCAGGCGGTCCTCCCGCTGTTCGACCGGCTCTACACTCACTTCGAACGGCAGGAAGATCTCACCAACCTGGCCGGCAAACTCGAGGACGACCTGGTGCGGGCGCACGCGATCATCTCCTCGGCTGACGATCGCAGCATCGTGATCATGAACGAGACGTTCACCTCCACCACCGCCCAGGACGCGCTCGAGCTCGGCGAGAGGATCCTCCGCACGTTGATCGATGAGGGCGCGATGGGCGTCTACGTGACGTTCATTGACGAGCTGACCGCCCTCGGTCCGGAGACGGTCAGCATGGTCGCCGAGGTCGACCCGGACGACGTGACCCGGCGCACCTTCCACATCGAACGGCGGCCCGCCGACGGCCTGGCACACGCGACCGCCCTCGCTGACCGCTACGGACTGTCCACCGCCCGGATCACCGAACGGATCGCATCATGAAGGCCCACCTGCTCTTCACCGACGCCGACTTCGTTCTCATCGATCATCCGGATGAGAACCAGCACGACCGGTTCGCCGACCTCGAACTCGGCGTCCTCGTGCGCGCGATGGCAGCCGACGACGCATTCCTCGCCGAGACCGCGACCGCGGCCCTCCACCAGCCGTTGACCGACGCGGACCAGATCCGTCACCGCCAGCAGGCCCTCACCGACGCACTCGCGAACCCGGACGCAATCCGCGCGCTCTACGCGCTGCCGGTCCAAGCGCTGGCGGAGGCGAAACGCATCTACAGCTGGGGGTTGTCCTCCCCGTCCGGGATGGTTCATCACGGCAGCCAGCTGATGGAGGTGTACATCCGCTACCTGCGGAGCCTGCGGCTGCTCGCCGACGAAAACGCACCCGCCTTCCGGTCGCCGGCGTTCACGACCCTGTTCCAGATGCTGCAGTCCGAGTTGACGGACGAGTACTTCGAGGAGATCGACGAGCACCTCGCCCAGTTGCGATTCCGGCACGGAGTGCTCAGCAGCGCCCACCTCGGAGAGGCGAACAAGCCCACAAGGATCACCCTGCGCCGCCCCTCCGGCCGCCGTATCCCGCTGCTGCAGCGGCTGGGGTTCACCCACCCCGCGCACACGATGACCATCCCGGACCGGGACGAGGCCGGCTTCAGCGCACTCCACGAGCTCCAGGACCGCGGAGTCGACCTCGTCGCAAACGCGCTGATCCAGTCCACCGATCACATCAAGAGCTTCCTGACGATGCTGCAACGCGAGCTCGCGTTCTACCTCGGAGCCATCAACCTCCACGACGCGCTGACCGCGCAGGGCGAACCGACGACAATCCCCACACTGACCGACACGGCCGGATTCGCGGCAGACGAGCTCTACGACATCGCTCTCGTGCTGATCAGCGGCCGGCCCGCCGTCGGCAACACAATCGATGCCACAGCGACCCCTCTGGTCGTGATCACCGGAGCGAACCGCGGCGGCAAGTCCACGTTCCTGCGCAGCCTGGGCCAGGCCCAGCTGCTCACCCAGTGCGGACTCTTCGCCCCCGCCACGGCGTTGAGCACCGGTGTCCGCACCGGCATCTTCACCCACTTCAAGCGCGAGGAGGACAAGCAGCTCGTCAGCGGCAAGCTGGATGAGGAGCTCGGCCGGATGAGCCGGATCGTCGACGCCGTGACACCCGGGGCGATGGTGCTCTTCAACGAATCGTTCGCCTCCACCAACGAACGGGAAGGCTCGGAGATCTCTCGTCACGTCGTCCACGCGTTCCGGGACCGCGCGGTGACCGTCGCCTTCGTGACCCACCTGTTCGACTTCGCGCACCAGCTGCGCGAGGAAAACCGCGAGGACACGCTCTTCCTGCGCGCCCATCGCGCAGAGGACGGCGGCCGCGACTTCACCCTGACCGAAGGCGAACCCCTCTCCACCAGCTTCGGCTGGGACGTCTACCAACGCGTATTCGGCGACGAGAAGGATCCGCGACCCGCCGAACGGATGTCCTTGACCGCATTCGAAGAGCCGTGATTCACTGAACATCCGGCGATGGAGCTCGCCGGGACGACCCTCGTCCGAACCGCCTACGCGCTGATAGCCCCTGTGACCAGAGATGGGAACAGGCATGCACGCGCATTGGAACGAGGACGAGAGCACCGGGCAGAGCCCTCGCTCCGATCCACCTCCGACCGTGGCTGCAACGACCGCGGCGGGAGCACAGTGATCGAACTCTCCGCACCCGTCATCCAATTCCTTCAAGTCCTCACGATCGCCGGCGCCGCGCCGGGCGTGAGCGGGATCATCGCGAGCATCGAAGCCCGGATGCAGGGGCGCCGAGGCCCAAGAATCCTGCAGCCCTACTTCGACCTCGCGAAGCTGTTCGGCAAGGAGGCTCTCGCCCCGGCAGGCGCCGGCTGGTTCTTCCTCGCCGGTCCGGTGATCGCGTTCGCCTGCTACCTGACCGTCCCGTTGCTGATCCCCGTGCTGACCACCTTCGGGCTGCCGTTGGGGAATATGGGCGACATCCTCGGCGGCGGCTTCATCCTCGCGCTCGCGAGCTTCGTGGTCGCCGTCGCCGCAGCCTCCACTGGCGACCCGTACGCGCAGCTCGGCGCCAGCCGCGCGAAGACCTTCGGGGCGATCACAGAGCCGGTCGTGCTGCTGGTCGTCTTCACGGTCGCGATCCTCACGACCACGGATCTGCCGTACGTGCTGGGCGCGACCGTCACAAGCGGGCCGGAGCAGATCGTGCGGCCGGCGCACCTTCTGGCTTCGGCGGCGTTGTTCATGGTGATCCTGTTCGAGACGGCCCGCATCCCCGTTGAGACCCATACCGGCACGATCGAGTTCGGCATGATCGAGGAGGCCAGGTCGTTCGAGCACTCCGGGCCCTACCTGGCCTTGCTGAAGTGGGGATCGGCGGCGAAGCAGCTGATCTTCTACACGATCCTGCTCAACGTTTTCGTGGCGCCGTGGGGTCTCGCACCGAGCGGACGCCTGGACCTCGTGGTGCTCGCAATCATCGCTCTGCTGGTGAAGGCCACCGCCCTCGGTGTCGTCGTCGCGGTGATCGACAACACGTTCGCCAAGCTCCGGCTGTTCAAAATCACCGAGTTCGTCGCGGCCGCGTTCCTGCTCGCGGTGCTCGCCATCCTGACCCTCTACCTCGGAGGTGGCTGATGCTGTCCCTGTCCGCGACGGCTGCGGCGCAGAGCGTGCCGAGCGTATACGAGGGCACAGCGAACACGGTCGCCGTGATCGTCCTGCTGCTCGAATTCGGGATGTTGCGCGCGGCGATGCTGCGCTCCCAGGTGGGGCTATACGCCATGCAGTCGGCCGCCGTCAGCGTGCTCGCCTTCGTGGTGGCTGCCGGCCGTGGCATCCCCGAACTCTACGCGTTGGCCGCGATCTCTTTCGCGCTGAAGGTGGTGATCGTCCCGCTGGTGATGCTCCGGCAGCTGCGTCGCTCCGGGACCGAGATCGCCGGAAGCGGCGCGGTCGGTGTGGCCAGCGAGGTTGTGATTGCCCTGATCGTCGCTGCCTTCGGGTTCTTCGCCGTCGGAGCGCTGCACATCAACTCACCGGTGCTGCCATCCACCGCGTTGAGTCTGTCGATGGCCGTCGTGCTCGTGTCGTTCGTGCTGATGATCCTGCGGCGGGACGTGGTCAGTCAGGCGATCGGGTTCTTCTCGCTGGAGAACGGTGTCTCGATGGCGAGCCTGGTCGTGGCCGCCGGGCTTCCGCTCATCCTCGAGGTCGCGTTCCTGTTCGACCTGCTGGTCGCCGTCGTCGTCTTCGGTGTGCTCATCCGCATCCACCACGGCCGCTCCAACACGCTCTCCACCATCCCGCTCGACCGGCTGCGAGGCTGAGATGTCGACACTGCTGATCCTCCTCATCACCCTGCCGCTGGGCGCCGCGATCATCTGCTTCGTCACTCCGTACCGGGTCGCCCGCGCCCTGACAGTGGTCGTCTCCATCGCCTGCGTCGCCTTCTCGATCGTGCTCATCCCGGCAGCCACCACCGGCACCGTCGAGGTGACCGGCTATCTCCGTCTGGATGCGGTCGGTTGCGTGTTCCTCCTGGCGACCACCGCCCTGTTCGCGCTGACCAGCATCTACGCCGTCGGCTACTTCGGTGATCGTGCCCGCTCGGCAGCCGGTTCGAGCGTCAGCGTCGATCGCAGCTTCCGGCGTTACTCCGCCCGGTTCTACGCCGGCTTCAACATCTTCGCCTGGTCGATGATCTGCGCGCCCCTGGTCAACGGGCTCGCGCTGCTCTGGATCGCCGTGGAGATCACCACCGTCGTCTCCGCGCTGCTCGTCGCCCTCGACAACACGGACGAAGCCGCTGAAGCCGCCTGGAAGTACGTCCTCATCGCCTCCTCAGGGCTTGGCATCGCGCTGTTGGCCACGATCATGCTCTACTACGCCGGAGCCACGGCCCTCGGCTCCTCCTACGACCTGGCTTTCGCGCCGCTGCTGGACGCGGCGAAGCACCTTCCGTCGACGCCGGTGCAATTCGCGTTCGCTCTTGCGGTTGTCGGGTACGGGACGAAGGTGGGGCTCTTCCCGGTGCACACCTGGCTGCCCGACGCGCACTCGGAGGCGCCGACCCCGGTGTCCGCGCTGCTCTCCGGAGCACTCCTGGCGACCAGCTTCTACGCGATCGTCCGCTACTTCCAGGTCGCCGTCGCCGCGCTCGGGCCGACGTTCCCGCAGACGATGCTGCTGATCTTCGGCGTGCTCTCGCTGCTGCTGGCCGCCCTGTACCTGTTCGACCAGAAGAACCTCAAACGGATGCTCGCGTACTCCAGCATCGAGCACATGGGTATCCTCGCGATCGGCGTCAGCTTCGGCACCCCCTCGCCTTCGCCGGGGTGTTACTGCATGTCCTGGGTCACGCGCTCGGCAAGGGCGCGGCGTTCATGGGCGCCGGGGTGTTCGTCCACACGTACCGGACGAAAGAGCTCCGCCGGATCCGGGATGGGCTCGGGGTGCTGCCCTGGTCGGCGCCGCTGTTCCTGCTGGCGATCTTCGCGCTCTGCGCGCTGCCGCCGTTCAGCATCTTCCGCAGCGAGTTCCAGATCGTCATCGGGGGCCTTCAGGGCGCGAAAACCGCGGGCGCGGCGGCGCTGGTGCTGCTGGTCACGTTCGCGTTCTTCGGGCTCTCCATGGCGGTGACGCGGATGCTGTTCCGACCCGCTCGCGACGGCGAGCCGCTTCCCACTCGCGGCGAGCCGAGTATGTGGATGGTGGTCCCCGTCGTCGTGGCGATGGTGGCGCTGCTCTGGCTCGGCGTGCACCCTCCGGACGCATTGTCGGCGCTGTTGAACGCGGGAGCGCAGCAGTTGGGGGTGGGGCGATGAGCGACGTCCGGCTGGCAGAGCAGTGGCGGGACGCGATCCGCGACAGCATCGAGGATGGCGCACGCTTCGCCGGCCTGTTCGGCACCGCGACCGCCGGCGGCTGCCGGTTGACCGTGCTGCTGGCGGTGGACGGCGGGTTCGAGCTCCGCTCGATCGACGTGGTCGACGAGGGTGACGGTCTGCGCTATCCCGCGCTGACCCCGGTGGTGCCGAGTGCGTTCTGGTACGAGCGCGCCGCGGCGGATCTGTCCGGGGTCGTTCCGGTCGGGCACCCCCGGCTCGACCCACTGTTGTTGCCGATCGCGGAGGGCTCTCTGCGGCCACGGCCGGGACAGAACGGTGCGCACCTGGAGGAATCCGCCGTTCGCACCGCTACACCGCCGGGCCCAGTCGAGGTGGAGGGTCGCGGGTTGTTCACGATCGCCTACGGCCCGGTCCGCTCGGGTGTCGCCGAGTCGATCGAGTACCTCGTCGAGACGCCCGGAGAGGACATCCCGCGGTTGAACATCCGGCCGCACTACAAGCACCGCGGCATCGCGAAGGCGTTCGAGGGTCGCAGCATCGACGACGGCGTCCTCGTCGCCGAACGCGTCGAAGGAATCGCCTCGGCCACCCATGCGTCGGCGTACGTGCATTCAGTCGAGGCGCTCACCGGCACGATCCCTCCGCTGCGGGCACAGCTCTCGCGGGTCGTCGTCGCCGAGGTCGAACGGATCGCCAACCACCTCGACGTGGCCATGAAGCTCGCCGAAGCGGCCGGGCTCGCGGTCGCGAACGCACGGTTCGCCTGGCACAAGGAATCCACGTTGCGGTTGATGAGCGCACTGACCGGCAGCCGGTTCGGACGCTCCTTCGTGGTCCCCGGTGGAATCGCGCGCCCGCTCGCACTCAGCCCGGACGAGATCCTGGACGCGGTGCGTGTGCTGAGGGAGCGCATCCGGCCGGATGCGGCGCTCGCTATGAAGACACCGTCTTTCCTCGACAGGCTCCGCGGAACCGGCCGACTGGACCCGGCACATGCGCGCGAGTGGGGCGCGCTCGGCCCGGTCGGCAGAGGAAGCGGAGTCATCGACGACAACCGGTGGAGCAGGCCCACCGATGCCTACGGCTTTCTCGTGGAGGGGCTGGAGCCCGCCGTCGAGAAGACCGCCGATGTCCTCGCCCGAACACGAGTCCGCTGGTCTGAGATCGAGACTTCGGTCGTCCTCGTAGAGCGTGCCTGCTCGGCGCTGCGGGAGGTCGCCGGCGAGAGCTCCCGGGCGCACGTCCCCTCCGCCACGGGGACGGCGGTCGGCTGGTCCGAAGGCCCGCACGGCGAGATCGTCTACGTCACCGAACTGCAGGAAGGCCGGATCGTGCGCTGCTTCGCCCGCACGCCATCCCTGCACAACCTGGTCCTCTTGCACGACGTGTTCAATGGCGACGTATTGACCGACTTCGCCTTCAACGAGTTCAGCTTCGGACTCAGCGCAGCAGGGGTGGCGATGTAGATGCCGTGGGCAACACGAGGACTCCGCGACGGAGTGATCACCACCCGTTGGCCGCAACGACCAGACGAATACGGTGACGGGTTGGCAGGCACCATCGACATCACCTCGGCCGAGGCGGACGACCGCGACACGGATCGCGCCATCGATGCCTGCCCGACCGAAGCCATCTACCGCGGAGTCGACGGGAACCTGCGACTCGACCGCGGCCGATGCATCCTTTGCGGCCGCTGCCCGCTCATCGCCCCACACACCTTCACGTGGCGCTACGGCTCCGACGTCGCAGGTTTCACCCGCCGAAGCATCGTCGTCGGCGAGCACGTCGAGACCGAGGAGACACTTCGTGAAGTTCGCGCGGACCTCGCTGCTCGGGTGCGGCGACTACGGCGCTCCGTCCACCTACGGCACATCGACACCGGCTCGGACGGATCCGACGAGTGGGAGGTGCAGGCGCTCACCAACCCCGTCTACGATCTCCACCGCCTCGGCCTGTTCTTCACCGCCAGCCCGCGTCACGCCGACATCCTCCTCGTCACCGGGCTCGGCGCCCACGGCATGACGGCTGCGCTGCGTGCAACCTTTGATGCCATGCCCGACCCGATCGTCGTGATCGCCACCGGGGTGGACGCGATCAGCGGAGGCATCGTCGGCACCGGCTATGCCGTCTCCGGCGGCATCGGCGGCCTTCTCGACGTCGACGTGTGGGTGCCCGGCTCACCGGCGTCCCCATTCGCGATCCTGCACGGGATCCTGCTCGCCCTCGACCGCCTGCCCGACCGGACGGAGACGCGACGATGACCGTGGTCAGCCTCCTTATCTTCCTCGCTGCCGGTGCTATCGGTTGGCTGGCGCTCCGAGCGGACTCGAGCACTCAGCGCTGGGCGCGCAGGGCTGCCGCGACGTCCTGGACGCTCTCCGCACTGGCGTCTGTGCTGCTCATCGTCGTCGGCGCCCGTGCACTTGCCGGAACCGGCGAGTCCACCACGCTCGAGTCGTCCCCGCCACTCGGCGCGATCGGGCTCCATGTCGACTCATTGACCGGGTTGTTCCTCGTGATCACCTTCGGCGTCGCAGTCCCTGCCTTTCTGGTTGGCCTCACCCGCGGTGGGACATCCCGACCGCGGCTTAGCGCGGCCGCCGCGCTCGTCGGGCTCGCGGTCGGCCTCGTGCTGGCCGCGAATGACCTGTTCACGTTGCTCGCGGGGTGGGAGCTGCTCGGCTTTTCCTTCTATCTGGCCGTCGGCTTCGACCGGACGCGGACCGGGCGGGGGCGAGCAGCGGTTCTCGCCGCAGGGTTCAGCAAGACCAGCGGTGCTCTGCTGCTGCTCGGTGGCGGGGTCCTCGCAGCACAGTCCAGTTCGATCGCCCTCTCCGACCTCGGCAGGTATCCTGGCCCGTGGACGGCGCTGGGCTACACCCTGCTCCTCGCGGGATTCGCGGTGAAGGTCGGGCTGGTCCCCGCCCACGTCTGGCTGCCACCCGGCTACTCGGCCGCACCGGGGCCAGTCCGCGCGCTCCTGGCCGGCACGGCCGTCAACGCCGGTTTCTACGGCCTCTGGCGAACCCTGGACGTCCTCGGTAAGCCACCGATCTGGCTCACCTGCGTGGTTCTCCTGCTCGCCGGTGTGTCGGCCGTCCTCGGGATCGCCCATGCCGCCGTCCACGCCGATCTGCGCGGCCTGATCGCCTGGTCGAGCGTGGAAAACGCCGGAGTCATCGGAGCCGGATTCGCCGTCGCAATGGTCGGCGAGACGGTCGGATCGAAGCAACTCGTCGCGGTTGGCTTGCTGGCAGGAACTCTCCAGGTAATCACCCACGCCGCCGCGAAGTCGCTGCTCTTCGTCAGCGCGAACGCGGTCGAAGCAGGGCTCGGCACCACGGACCTTGACCAGCTCCGTGGGGTCACCCGAACCTTCCCGTTTGCTGGTCTCGGTCTCGTCGTCGGCGGCCTCACGCTCGCTGGCATGCCGTTGACTGCGGGGTTCGCCTCAGAGTGGATGACCTTGGAGGCGCTGATGCAGCAGTTCCGGGTCGGCCAGTTGCCGCTGCAACTGTGCATGGCGGTGTGCGGCATCCTCGTCGCGCTCACGATCGGCATCTCCGGGTTGGCCTTCGTCCGCCTCGTGGGGCTCACCGCATTCGGCAAGCCGGCGGCAGAGAGTAAGCCCGCTCATTTCGAGGCTGAACGGTCGTGGAGTCACCGCACGGCGACGCTCCTCCTCGCCACCGTCTGCCTCGGAGTAGCCGCACTGGCACCCCTGATCGTGGGGATGGTCGCTGCGGCAATCCGACCGCTCGTGGGAACGGTGACCGACGGTGCTCTTGCGGGCGGGTGGATCCTCCAGCCGGTGTTCCCTGATTTCTCCGCCCTGTCGCCGACGTTGCTGTGGATCGTCATCCCCGCGTACGTCGCACTCACCGTCATCATGGCGGTGCTGTTCTCCGGTCGGAGGTTCTGGCGGGTGCGGCGCACGACCGCCTGGACCTCCGGATCGGAAGGGGCACCTGGCCGCACCGGGTACACGTCCTACGGGTTCGCCAACCCGATCCGTAAGGTGCTGGCCGCGCTGCTGATGACACGGCATGAGCTGCGCGACCTGAGCCCGGATCCCGAGACGTCAACGGGACGGCCCGCCGCGGCGTCGGCTCGGCTCGGATACGTCGTGGACGTCACCGATGTCGTGCAGCGCTACCTCTACCGACCACTACTGCCGATGGTGCGTGCGGTCGTCGCCGCGGCCCGGAAACTGCAATCCGGCCGATTGGACGCTTACATGGCGTACATGCTGATCGCACTGCTCGCCGTGATCGTCGTAGTCGTCGCTCTCACCTGAATCATGGTGCAGGCGAGCCGGTCTGGACTCTCAGTCCGCTCCCCGGCACTTCTGGCGACCGCGGCCCGCCATGCGGATTGTCTTGCACTGGTGAGGAGATCCTGAGCGCGGGTCAGTGCGTTTCGCGCCCCCGCTCGAACGCCTCCGCGACAATCACCTCGGCCTCCGCGCGGTCTCCCCACCCGGCGACCTCGGCGTGTTTGCCAGGCTCCAGTTCTTTGTACTGCGCGAAGAAGTGCTCGATCTCGTCCAGCCGCGACTCGGGGACGTCAGCGAGGTCTCTAACATCAGCCCAGCGAGGGTCTCCGTCCGGCACGCACATGATCTTCCAATCAGGGCCTGCTTCGTCCGTCATCCTCAGAACCGCTACCGGGCGTGCGGCCACATCGACGTTTGGATAGACCGGCACCTCCAGCAGGACGAAGGCATCCAGCGGGTCGCCGTCCTCTCCGAGGGTGCCAGGGACGAATCCGTAGTCCACCGGGTACGTCATTGACGAGAACAGCATCCGGTCAAGTCGGATGCGCCCCGTTTTGTGATCGAGCTCGTACTTGTTGCGGCTGCCTGCCGGGATCTCAATGGTCACATCAAATCTCATGGCGACGTCCTATCCATCTTTTGTCTTGCAGATCGGCCAACATTCATCACGATCAGGCGTGATTGCAGGGCAGGCAAAGCGATCAGCCCGGAAGCTGTCATCCCAACCGACAGGACGACCAGGATGCTACCGAGCACGTCCCACGGGTGATGGTTCACGAGATAGACACGACTCGCGGCGACCGCCAGCACCCATATACCTCCGCCAATGGCGGCGACCATGCGCCAGCGGCGACCGCAGGCAACCATGAAGGAGGCAACGATCGCGGCGGCTGCCACGGTGGTATGTCCGCTCGGGTACGACGCCCCTGAATCCGCAGCGATCGCCCACAGTGACTGGGGCGGCCTCGGTTCCACGATGATCGCTTTCACAATCGCGGCGAAGCCCAGCGATCCCACCAGCACGACGAACCCCTTTAGCGCGTCGAGCCGCCTCCCTGCCACGATCAGCGCAAGCGGCCCGGCGATCGTCAGTCCAATTCCGGTGACTTCCGGAGTTGCACTGTAAGTAAGAGCGGCCGCGATCGCGACAGCGAATGGATTCCGCAGGTCCGACGCAATGAAGCTATCTATGCCCCGGCCCCACGCCGCCACGTCGGGCAGCATGGCGACTCCGCCTATGCCGAGAACGAGAACGGCTATGAACGTCCCCATGACAAGCGGGCGGACTCCTGCTCGGGAAACGAATGCAGCAGAATTCCGCCAGGACCCGGTCATGTCGGATTTGGGGCGCAACTCCTTCACGAAGTTCCCTCGGCGCTGGGGTGTGTGAAGAAGACCGAAGCTGCCAGCGACAGTAACATCCAGGCGGCTGCGTAGACGAATGCTGCGGTCGGCGACACAGTGGTGTACAGGATTCCCGCGACGACGGTTCCGACGATGTTGCCGACGGCCTGGATGCCGCCGAGCACCCCGAATCCGCTGCCGCGTATGTGATCAGGAAGGGCTCTTGCCACCAAAGCCGATTCTGCGGTCTCTGCCAGTCCGATGCCTGCGCCGGCTAGCACGAATCCAGTGAGGAGCAACACCCATCCAGGCGCCATGAAAGAGAACGAGGCGTAGCCTAAAACGTACGCAAGTGCCCCGGCCGCGAAAACGATGCGTGGCCCGGCTCGATCGAGCCAGGCACCGCCCATGTATGACACCAAAGCTGCGACGGCGTTGTGGCCGGCATAGAAGAGAATTGCCAGCGACGCGGCGCCCGCAAAGCCTAATGCAGTCAGCTGGTCGGTCGCACGCAGGATCAGCAGCGTCGTCGCCAGGTTGCCGCACTCGAAGAGAAGGATCGGCAGAAGTGGCCGGCCCAGCCCTGCAGACCGCAGCCCCGCCAGATGCAGTCGAATCCGGCCAGCCTTTTGATCGCCGAACCGACGCTTCGCTTCCCGTGCGGCATAGATGATCGCGATCGCCGCCAGCAGCCCGGGGATGAAGGCAAACCAGATCGCGGGCCGGATGCCCAACCAGGCAACGAGTCCCGCAGCCAGCAGGGGGCCGACCACAGCGCCCAGGTTGTCTCCGGCCCGTTCGATTCCGAAGGACCGGCCGTAGGCTTTCGGATTGGCGAGAGACCCCATCAGCGAATCGCGGGCGGGCGAGCGGATGCCTCGGGCGCCCCAGGCAAGCGCGCGCAGGACGCCGACCTGCCACACCGCTGTCGCAAGCCCGATCGCCGCGGTCGCGGCAGCTGTCACCAAGTAGCCGCCGGTGGCCAGCGACCTGCGACGGGCCGGATCGTTCGCAAGCGGACCGCCGACAACTTTCGTCACGCCCGTCAGCGCATCGCTGACGCCTTCGATGACGCCTAACACTGCCGCCGATCCGCCCAGCACGCTGGTAAGGAAAGCAGGCATCACGCTGGTCGCGATCTCGTGGCCCGAGTCGGAGAAGAAGCTCGCCGCACCTATTGAGACCACGCCAGGGGTGATCCAGCGCTCGTCCGATTCTTCAGCGCTCTCACGCGGTTCGCTCATGGGCGTATCCTCCGAAGGTGTCAGGTCGAGGGGGAACGCCTCGGCGAAGGACGTTCCCCCTCTGGCTCCCGCGCCGGGCCCGTGGACGAACCCATGACGGCGCGGGAGCGTTCGTGTTCTGCCAGGTGCTCCGGCAGAAGTCGTGATGGCGGCCGTCATTTCAGACGCCGTAATAGAGCTCGTACTCGAACGGGTGCGGGCGCTGCGCGAGGGGCTTGATCTCCTTCTCGCGCTTGTACTCGATCCAGGTCTCGATGAGCTCCGGGGTGAACACGCCTCCCGCGGTGAGGAAGTCGTGGTCGGCCTCGAGAGCGTCCAGGGCCTCGCCGAGCGACGCCGGCACCTGGGGGATGTTCTTGGCCTCCTCGGGCGGGAGCTCGTAGAGGTCCTTGTCGACCGGCTCGTGCGGCTCGATGCGGTTCTTGATGCCGTCGAGACCCGCCATGAGCTGCGCGGCGAAGGCGAGGTACGGGTTTCCGGACGCGTCGGGCGCGCGGAATTCGATGCGCTTGGCCTTCGGGTTGGAGCCGGTGATCGGGATGCGGATCGACGCCGAGCGGTTTCCGGCCGAGTAGACCAGGTTGACCGGAGCCTCGAAGCCGGGGACCAGACGGTGGAACGAGTTCACCGTCGGGTTCGTGAACGCCAGAACCGCCGGCGCGTGCTTGAGCAGACCGCCGATGTACCAGCGGGCGACGTCCGACAGGCCGCCGTAGCCGGCCTCGTCGTAGAACAGCGGCTTGCCGTCGTTCCACAGCGACTGGTGCGTGTGCATGCCCGAACCGTTGTCGCCGAACAACGGCTTCGGCATGAACGTGGCGGTCTTGCCCCACTGCTCGGCCGTGTTCTTCACGATGTACTTGAACTTCAGGATGTCGTCCGCAGCGTGGACCATCGTGTCGAAGCGGTAGTTGATCTCGGCCTGGCCGCCGGTGCCCACCTCGTGGTGCGCGCGCTCCAGGATGAGACCGGCCTCGATCAGCTTCAGCGAGATGTCGTCGCGCAGGTCGGCCTGCTTGTCGACCGGGCTCACCGGGAAGTAGCCGCCCTTGAACGGGGTCTTGTTGGCGAGGTTGCCGCCCTCTTCGACGCGGCCGGAGTTCCAGGCGCCCTCCTCGGAGTCGACCGAGTAGAAGCTGGAGTTCTGCTTCACCTCGTAGCGGACGTCGTCGAAGATGTAGAACTCCGCCTCCGGGGCGAAGTACGCGGTGTCGGCGATACCGGTCGACGCGAGGTACTTCTCGGCCTTCTTGGCGACCTGGCGCGGGTCCTTCGAGTAGATCTCGCCGTTGCGCGGGTTGTAGATGTCGAACACCATGATGATGGTGCGCTCGACGCGGAACGGGTCGATGTAAGCGGTCGACACATCCGGGATGAGCTGCATGTCCGACTCGTGGATCGACGCGAAACCGCGGATCGACGAACCGTCGAAGGCGATCCCTTCGGTGAAGAAGGCTTCGTCGACCGTGTCTGCCGGGACGGTCAGATGCTGCTGCACACCGGGCAGGTCAGTGAAGCGCACGTCCAGGAACCGGACCTTCGTATCGGCGATGAAGCCGAGCGCTTCGGAACCTGAAGTGAACACAGCTGTCCTACTTTCCGTCGATGTCGGAGAAGTAGGAACCATCGGCCGTCGTGGCGGTTCGAGCTGTCGCTCCGGCGGGATCCATCGCCGTTCCGCGATCGTAGCGGAGAATCCCAGGCGGAAGGAAATCACGCGATGTTGAGCCACACGCCGATCGCGGTCACCACCACCCCACCGACGGTCATCGACGTAGCCCAGAAACCGCGGCGCCCGGCGAGCAGCCCACCGAGCAACCAGCCGAAACCGCCGAGCAAAGCGATCGTGAGCGCCACGACAATCCAGGCGGGCCCGGGAAGGATTGCACCGACCGCCAGCGGTGCGCTGGCGCCTACCAGGCTTGCACCGGCGGCGACGATCATCGCTACGAAGGACTCCCGTAGCGCTTTGCGGCCCAGGTTGGTGGCGGCGAGCCGTCCCGGTTCCGTCATGTTGAGTTGCTTTGCTGCACGGACCAGAGCTGAACGGCGTTCGGCGTAGTCGGCGACGAACACCGTGAACGCAGCAGTCACCAACGCGGCGACCCCAACTCGTAGGGCCAGCATGAGTGTCAGGCTGCCAGCACCGTCCCGCAGGAGCGCCCCGCCGGCGAGGGTGAGCGCGTTCAGCATCCCGTCGGTGACGCCAAGCACCAGCGGGAGAGTCGGCAGTGTTCGGGCGAACTCGGCGACGGTCATGGTCAGCGCACGCGGGCCACACGCTCGATGATGTGATCCCCAGCGACCACCTCGTCGATGCTGTGCAGGACCGCCCCCACCGTCTCGATGGCGCCCAACAGCGCTTCGGTGTCGATGTCGTCACCCTTCGACCGTGAAGTCGGTGCCGACGGTCTCCACATCGATCTCGGTGACGGTCACGTTCACCGCGGTGACACCGGAGACCTGCTCGATTGCGCGGGCCAGGCTGACCATGTCGGGACGGTCGACGACCTTGTCGACATCCATCGCAAGCCGGCGGATAGGCATGAGTGACCTCCACGTTAACGAAAGCGTGTAGGCCCATCAGCGTGCGTTGCGGTTCGAACGTTGCCGTTCCGGCGGGGTCCATCGCCGTGATCGTCACTCTAGCCCCCTCGTTTCGGCCGGAGTATCGTGTGAGGTCGGCGATGGTGGAGGGGCTCACCACAACGCGGCGAACGTCGACAACGGTCCCTACCTGTTAGATGCAACGGTAGGGAGCCCGCCATGTCAGGAGAACACTGGGTCGCACGGGTCGAGAACGCGACGATCACCCGCGGAACGAAACACATCCTCGAGAA
The DNA here is from genome assembly GCF_050990935.1 of Streptomyces sp. L7. Taxonomy (GTDB): domain Bacteria; phylum Actinomycetota; class Actinomycetes; order Actinomycetales; family Microbacteriaceae; genus Leifsonia. The sequence continues at coordinate 27,023 of NZ_CP194646.1, forward strand.
CGTCAACCTCACCATCAGCGAGCACGATCGTGTCGGCGTCATCGGTCCAAACGGTGCCGGCAAATCCACACTCTTGGGGGTGATCGCCGGAACCGACACGTTGACTACCGGTTCCGCGATCACTGCTCCGGACATCAGCGTCGGCATCCTGATGCAGGAACCGGTCCTTCGTGACGACGAGACGGTCCTGGAGAACATCGAGGACGCGATCTCGGACACGATCACCGCCCGCGCCCTCTACGACGACGCCGCGCGCCGACTCGCAGCGGACGGGTCCGACGACGCGCTGGCCGAGCTCGGTGAACTGCAGGAGTACCTGGACCGGGTCGACGGTTGGGACGTCGCATCCCGCGTTGAACAGGCGATGACCGCACTGCGCTGCCCACCCGGACCGGTGTTCGTCGCATCGCTCTCCGGTGGTGAACGTCGACGGGTTGCCCTGTGCCGGCTGCTGCTGGCACAGCCGGATTTGCTGCTGCTGGACGAGCCGACGAACCACCTGGACACCGATAGCACCAACTGGCTTCAGGAGCATCTGGCCGCCTACCCAGGAACCGTCATCGCGATCACCCACGACCGGTCATTCCTTGACACGGTCGCCCGGCGAATCGTCGAAGTGGAACATGGCCGGGTCGACGTGTTCGCCGGGAGTTACAGCGACTACCTGGCGAGACGGCTGGCTGACTTCCGTGTGGATGGGCGGCGCGACAAGCAGCGGCTGCGGTTGCTGGAACGCGAGTACGCGTCCCTCAGCGAAGACGACGCCCGCCGTCGCCCGGATGGTGACTCGCAGGTCCCGGTTGGTGAGCTGCTCATTCCGCCTCCCCCGCGGCTAGGGACGAACGTGATCGAGCTCGACTCCGTCTCGAAAACGTTCGACGAACGCGTCGTCCTGGACCATGTCTCCTTCACGGTCCCTCGAGGCGGCATCGTTGGAGTGCTCGGTCCTAACGGTGTCGGCAAGACCACGCTGTTCGAGATCATCAGCGGTCGTCTCGCACCGGATTCCGGGGCGGTCCGTGTCGGGGAGACCGTCCGGATCTCATACGTCGATCAGGCACGCAGCGGCATCGACACGGGTCGCACCGCGTGGGAGGCCGTCGCTGACGGAGAAGCAACCGTCCGTCTCGGGGACACGGAGGTGCCAGCCCGTGCGTACGTCGCCCGGTTCGGGTTCACCGGCCAATCCCAGGAGAAGCCCGTGAAGGACTACTCCGGCGGCGAACGCAACCGGCTGAACCTCGCACTGACACTCAAGCAAGGCGGCAACGTTCTGCTGCTGGATGAACCGAGCAACGACCTGGACACAGAGTCGCTCATCGCGCTCGAGCAGGCACTCCTCGACTTCGGCGGCTCAGCGATGATCACCTCACACGACCAGTGGTTCCTGAACCGTGTCGCGACCAACATCCTCGCCTGGGAAGGCACACCGGAAGACCCCGGCCACTGGTACTGGTTCGAAGGCAACCTCGCCGAATACGAGGAGAACCGGGCGCAACGTCTCCCTGAACTGGTGCAGGCGGGCGGCCCTCGCCGGCGGATGGTTCGGGGGTGAGGACGATGGAGGAGCCAACCATTCTCCGTGTCGCCGAGAACATCATCGCCCGCGCCACCCTCACCGTGCTGGAAGAGAACGCGGTCGCGACAGCATGCGCGCACGGAGTATGTCTCGTGCCGATGTTCCCCGGTAGTGACGTCGTCCAACTCGTGGTCCGCGACCGGGCCGTGATCGGCCGAGTTCGACGCGAGTACCCCCGCTTTCTGCCGGCGCGATGGGTCGCCGTCCCGCAGGGAACTCACCGTCCACGAGGGCCGTTCCGTTCCCCCGAGGCCGCAGCCGACCTCATCGTCACACTCGCCGAACATGCAGAGAGGAAGTCAGGATGACTGACCAACCGCAACACCTGTTCCTGATCCGGCACGGACAGACCGCACTCAACGCCGAAGGACGACTTCGAGGACTGGCGAACCCGCCGCTCGACGAGGTGGGTCGTTCCGAAGCCGAGGAGACCGCGATCGCGTTGACTGGGCGAGGGATCGACATCGTCTATTGCAGCCCGCTAGAACGGGCGTTCCGCACCGCGCAGATCATCGCCCACCGCCTCGACTGCGACTTCGATGTGGTCCCAGAGTTCAACGACCGCGACTACGGACCCTGGACCGGTCAGGTGAAGGCCGAGGTCGTTGCGCAGTTCGGCTCCGTCGACGCCGCACCGGGCGTGGAACCGACAGACCATGTTCTCAAACGCGTGTGGCCGGCGCTCGACGGCGCGATGGACAGCCACCCGGGCACCCCCGTTGCCGTGGTTACCCACGACGCATTGATCCGGCCCATCCTGACAACAATTGACCCACGGATCGGTCCCATCGAGGCGAGGACGGGTTCGTGGAACGAACTCGTCCGGCACGGCAGATCCTGGTCGGTGTTGAAGCACGATCAAAACCCGGAAGTGGTGAGCCGATGACTTCATCGCCGTCAGGCCGCGCGTACCTCATCCGACACGGGCAGACACCGTGGACCGTCACCGGTCAGCACACCTCCGTCACCGATATTCCCCTCACCGCGGTTGGAGAGGAGGAGGCGAAAGCCATCGGTGTCGCGCTGGCACATGTGACGTTCGAGCTGGTGCTGGTCAGCCCACGCCAACGCACCCAGCGAACCGCGGAGCTCGCGGGCCTGACGCAGCAGGCCATCATCGAACCCAACCTGGTCGAATGGGACTACGGCGGATTCGAAGGACTGACCACCGCCGAGATAGTTCAGGCCCGCGGAGACGGCTGGGACCTCTGGATCGACGGAGTCGTCGCCGGCGTCACCCCCGGCGAGCATGCGGCCGACGTGTACGCACGCGCTCGTACCGTGCTGACCGAGGTGAAGAACGTTGTGCGGCATGGTGGGAACGTCGCACTTGTCGCGCACGGCCATTTTCTGCGATCCCTCGGCGCCGCCTGGGTGGATCTGCCCGTGATCGACGGACGCAAACTCGCCCTGTACACCGGGACTGTAAGCATCCTCGGGTACGAGCACGGGCACCCGGTCATCCTCGGCTGGAACATCCCCGCCACCGGTCACTCCAGCGGCGACGATAGCGTCAACGGGAACGCCCATCCGTGAAACCAGCCCAGCGTCTCCACCCAGGATGCGTCGACAGCTGGGGTCGCTGGCGCTCCCGACTGGGTCATCGATGCGGTCAACCGGGACAGCTCCCTCTGCAACCTGCCGAGGTAGGAGGCGAGTGCGGCGAACTCTGTTGGTTCCGGCGGCGCCCCAGCCAGCAGGTGCCGACGGCAGCGGATCGACGCCTCGGGGGCAGCCTCACCGTGATCGCCGGCGCACCGAGCGCAGACGACGCGAGACCACAGCGGCGCAGTCTCCGTGAACCATTCGGCAATGTACGCCATCCGGTTCGCTTCCACTGTCAGCTCGGCAAGATCCATCCCCGCGTGCGTGACGATGATCCCCGTGGGCGCGGGACCCTTCAAATCCACGCAGACCACGCAAATACCGTCGCTGGCCAGGTGACGCCGCATCGCCTTCGGGCGGCCGTGCAGCGCCGACCGGACATCGTCGAGCAACGCTGTGTAGAGGACGGACACGTCGAACGGTTGGTGCCCGCCGCGGGCGCCGGCTCCGTCGTGCCAGAGTTCGATCTCCACGGTGGCGTAAGCCCACGCATGGCGGGTGCACATCCCCCGGTTCGCCAGCAGTAGCCGCCTGGTCGTCCCGTCCATGATGTCGCCGTGGACGAAGTCCCAGAGGATCCGCACCTCCTCCGGTAGCAGGTTCGCGTCGCTGCTCGGGCCGAGAATCTCTGTCCCCCGCAGGGTCGACGCGTCGCGGTCGCTGGTGGTCACTGGGCGCTCCTCATTGTCACCTCAGGGACCGTTGTCACCACACGGCGCTGTTTCATTCGGGGTGAGCCCCACCACCTTGCCAGTCAGCTTAGACCAGGATGACGTCGACGAAGCAGCAAGAGGCACCTTCGTCATCGGCACCAACGACACCCGCCACCAAACGCTGGTAGAAGGCGCGCCAGCAAGGCACCAAGGCTAATCTCATGCCAGTCACGAGGGTTGGAACGAGGTGGCGACTCAACCGATGAGAACCTCCGGGAAGGTGCTGAACCGGATATGCAACTCTCGGAAGTAACCTTCCCTCTCGCCATTGCGTTGCTCATCAAAGCCGATTCAACTGTTTGGCAGTTAACGCAAACGAGCCGCTTCAGAATCACTACAACGCGCCCCCGCCCACCAGGCATATCTAGCTTACAAAGCGAGTGAAGGTCGTGCCCGGGTGAAAGCAGGCCCAGTAGGCTCTCCTCCGCACGCTGTGAATCGAGCAAAACCGCGGCGCTCAACCTGACGGCCCAGCGAATACCCCATCAAAGCCACTTTCCCACGCTCGTCTAAGAGAACCGCGAGCGCGGTGCGCCGCGGAATGGGAAAAGACTCCATCATGGGCACGGCAAAGTTGGCGAGAGACTGTCGTGGTCATCGACAGTAAAGCGAGGATCGGATTGACGACTTCCCGAAGGTGCAGATAAGGATCAAAGTGAAGCACCGCGACACATTTGAAGTCGTTGCGGGAGCGGTCACCGGCACGTTGACCCAACCGGGCGAGCTGATCCTCGGTCGGTATGAGGGCGACGAGCTGCGGATCATTGGCCGCACGACACCCCTGCGGCCTACGGCTGCCCGCTCGCTCACTCCCCTACTCCGACCCGCATCAGCGGATCATCCGTGGCCCGACGTCATCTCGTCTCGCACATACGACCGCTTCCAGCCCAAACGCGAGACCAAGCTCACGTTGATCGAGCCACTCACTGTCGAAATCTCCGCGGACACTTCGATCGTTGGCGGCACAATTCGCCATGCGGCACGGTTCGTCAGGGCTCGCCCCGAGGTATCTCCCGACGACGTGAGCAGGCCGCGCCCCTAAACTCTGTTAGTTACAGAGTCACGGAGTTGCGCCTCGTCGTTTCCATTGAGCTCGTTGAGGTGCGGGATCAGGAGGTCGATCGCGATCCGGATGAGGGTGTTCTCGGTGATCCGCTCCCCTGCCCCAGGCGTCTTTGCTCGATTCAGCTTGCGCGCGTACTCCGTGAGCGTCTCGTACTGCTCCTCGCGAAGACGCGTCTCCTTGCGAACGAACCGCAGATACAGGGGCTCTCCCCGGCCGGCGCCGGGACGACAGGGGCCGGCGCCGCGGCCGCGGCGGGCTCGGCAGCCTTCTTGGGCTGCGCAGGCTGCCGCTTTCGAGGCGGCGCTGACTTGACCCGCGGCGTTTCAGCCCCCGGAGCGGCTACCGCCTGCGGGGCCACGACAGGGTCAAAAGCCGGCGATGTGTCGCCCTGTCGCTGCAGCGGCTCGACGTCATCAGTGTCGATCTTTTCGAGCAGCGTCGAGAGGTCCTTGCGGCTCATCAGATTGCTCCTGCCTGAACGGGGGCGTTTGCCCAGATGGATTGAAGCTCGAGCGCGACCGAGTTGTAGTCGAAGATCGCGGCCCGGTTCTGTCGCGTATCCGTGTAGTCCGTTACGACGCGGCCATTTACGGGCGCGTCAGTGACGCTCGCCGATTTGCGGACGTGGTTCTTGAACCGAGCGAGACCCAGGTTGTCGACGATGGACTCCCACTCCTGGAGGTGTGCGTCGCCACGTCGTCGGTCGATGTTGTTCAGCAATACGCGATAGTCGAGCTGACGAGGCTCTACAAGGGACTTCACGGTCCGCACCAGCGGCTGGATCGCAAGCGGCTCAGGCGCGAGAGGAAGGATGACGAAATCCGCGGAGTCGAGGACGGCAGAGAGCGTCGCAGTCGCTTCCAGGTTGCCGGGCGTGTCGACAAAGACGAGGTCATAGGGCAGCTCTCGCAGGCGAGCGAGGTTCTTGGGATCTACGTCGGGAGCGAAGTCGAAAGGTAGGTCCTCCCCCGCGTTGCCGGCCCACCATGTGGTCGACCGCTGCCCATCGGCGTCAACAACGAGCACATCATTCCCAGCTTTGGCGAGCACAGCCGGCAAGTTCATGACCGTCGTCGTCTTGCCTATGCCGCCCTTTTGGCCCGCTACAGCAACGATTTTCATAGTGACATCCAATCTGTAGGTTCGGAAGTTACAGAGTTGCGCCCGCGGCGTTTTGCAAACTCTGTATGTTCGTGAGTTTGGAAGTCTGCGAGTTCGCGACTAACAGACTTCGAGAGTTCGTGACTTTGTAAGTTACAGATTCATCTCCAGCGACTGCACTCTGTAAGTTCCGAAGTCTGGCACTTCCGTACTTCCGTACTTCCGTACTTCCGTACTTCCGTACTTCCGTACTTCGGAACTCTGTAACTCCGAGAGTAGGCTAACACACACCGTGGCAGAAGTTACAGAGTTCGTGACTTCGTGACTTACAGAGTTTGGAACTTACAACACACGGAAGAGTTCGCCGAGGGTGACAGCTCGGTCGCTGTGAGCAGATCCGGCCTTGTTCACTACGTACGTGTCGTGGTCATCGGCGGTCGCCGGGGAGCGAAGCGGATCGTAGTCGAAGTGTTCAGATCAGCTTCGTCTGGGATGTCAGCCTTCTGCTTCGCGTTGATCCAGACTATGTCGCCATGGTCGAGCTCGACGCGGTCGAGCTGCCAGCCCCGGGTGATGAGGATTTCGTGTACCTGCTGCACTTCGGTGTGGAGCTTGCGTACGACGGCGGGGAAGTCGGCGGGGTGCATGCCTTCGCCGAGGAGGACGTCGGTGATGCGCCGCCGTTCGGTGGCGCGACGTGTGCGCTGCGCCTGGAGTTCGTTGGCGGTCTGCTGATGGATCTCTCGGATGGTGGTGTCGATCGACTGGCGTTCCGCGGCGGTCGGCGCCAGCGGCCGGCTTCCGTCGTGTTGGGCGGGGGAGGGGGTGGCGTGTTGGACGGGGGTGGTGCGGATGATGGTGCGGGGCTTTTCGCCGGGGGTGATGACCTGTTTGACCATCCAGATGAAGTAGCGCAGGGGGTCGGCGGCCGCGGTGATCTTCTGTTGGGCGGTGGTCTTGTCGCCGGAGTGGCGGGCGTCGACGAGGTCGGCGATCTGCCACCAGGTCCAGGCGTCGAGGTCGACGCCGGCGGCGGTGAGGGCGTGGTCGAGCTGCCCGATGTGGCGGGTGAGGAGCTTTCCGGTCTTACCGAGTCGGGGACCGGCGAGAGACCCCCGTAGTGCCGGTCGAGATGCGCGAGAAGTCGGAGTCTGTCGAGGGATCGTACCTTCTCGGGGACGTTTGCTGACGGATCGTCAGAAAAACCCCTGTTCCTATTCGGCCTGGCGCGCGTAGCGCGCTCCATTCTCCTTGGGGATTGTCTTTTCAGATCTACCGAAGAAGAAGGTTTTGTCGGGACGGAAGCGGTTAGGCCCAAAACGGGATCTAGGGATGCGGAGTTATCCACAGCATTGAGGGCGGGGAGCGTGAGCGCCATGACGTTCGCGGCCTGTTCCTGGTGGCCGCCGTGCGTCTCGAACGCCTCGGCCTTCTCTTCCCGGGAGAGCAGGTTCCGGCCGGTGGCGTGGACGTGGACGAATCCGCCGGCCTCGAGGGTGCGGATGGCCAGGCGAACGCTCTCGTCGGCCTTGAGTCGGATCGTGCGTCCCTCGGCGGCCTCGGTGTTGGCCAGGACGCGGGCGCGGATGGTGGCGTAGGAGAGGGTGACGTGGCGGCCTGTGGCGGGTTCGGCGGCGTAGCGGAGCACGTGAGCGATCGCGAGCAGGGTGGCGTCGGCGACGTGCCAGCGCTGCCGGGCCTTCTCCCGCTCGGGGGTGAGCGTCCAGTCCATGAGGGTGTCGAACCAGTGCGCTCCGGACCACCAGGCGGGGATCTTCGCCCATTCCTCGGCCGGGACGTGGATCGCCCAGCTGCGCGGAGCAGGCTCGGCCCTGGGCGAAGGCGGCTGCCCTGTGTCTCGGGCTTCCTGAGCGTGGAGGGCTTCGGCGACCTCGCCGGGGTTGGGGAGCCAGGAGCGGTCGCCAGCGTCGGCCGCGCTACGGCGGCCGCGCATCGGGGCGACGGGTGTTCTCATGGCTTCTGGTGACCTCTCCGGCCTGTAAATGGGCGCAGCAAAGCTGCCGGTATGTGCTCGGCTCTGTTTTTGGCGCACAAAGATCGCCGACTGTGACTCGGCGTTCCTTCGATGCGATGCGTCGGGGCCGCTGTGCGGGTCCGACCGGTGCGGGTGAGGGCGGGCGTCATGCGCCGGCCGCGGTCTCTGCGCTAGATCAGGTGACCGTCCTCCTCACCGTGAGGAGCTGCGCGCACGCGCCGTCGACCAGGTCGATCGGACGTGCAGGATGTGACCCGTCAGCTGCCGCGCACGTCGTTGTGGCAGGCCGGGACGGGGAAGTAGCGGGGGAGAGGGACAGCGGAAGCTCGACGTCGACGAGACGGGCGACGGAGCGGGATGCGGCCGACACGCCGACACGCGGATCGCGTGCGCACGTGCAGGAACCCGAAATCTGGGTTACGATGCTGCCAACTCCTCTCCGAGGGTACGGAAAAGCCTCCGGGCATTTCCGGCTTACTTAGGGAAGAAGCTCGAACCTCGCAGGTCGCCAAACTTTTGAGGGTTTGAGCTCCAGATTTTCCGGGCCCGCCGCAAGGCGGGCCCGATTCTGTTTAAGCGGCTGCCGTAGAGGACACCTCCGTCGTCGTGATCAGGGAGGCCGGTACAGGCGGAAGGGCGCCGTGCTCTGCGACGTAGTCGCGGATGAACAGCTCGAGGTACAACGCGGGGGAGTAGTTGCCCGACTCTTCCGCTGCAGCGTTGACCTGGTCCCGGATGAAGCCGGAGAAGGTCAGTTCGGAGTGCCACGCGGTTTCGTCGCCGCGAGCGAAGACGTTGCGCTTCTTGCCTGCGTTGCTACCAGCCATGCGCTCATCTTGTCCGGTTAAGACCGGCTTTAATGGAAGGCTCGCGGGCGTGTTGGATGCCTGGTCTACGTCTTCCGGGTCGAAGAGGGCCTCGTGATGCATGACAGCACCTTATCCGATATGGGTAGACAGGCCTGTATCTGTATTGGTAGACGGATCAGCGTGTCAGCTGCTGCTGGCACCAGGCGACGATCGCCGCGTTGAAGCCGGCTGCGTCGACGTTGTACTCCCACGCGTGGGCCGCTCCGGGGAACTCGGTCAGCGTGACGACTCCCGGATGCGCGGCAGCGAAGCGGCGCGAGAGCTCGACGGGGATCTCTTGGTCGCCGTCTGAGTGGATCACGAGCGCAGGTACGGACAGCCGGGCGAACCGGGTGAAGTCGAGCGCATCGAAGTCGATGGGGAAGGGAAGGCCGACGATGCGGCTACTGAGGCGTCCCTGCAGCGCGTGGATGGCCGCTGAGCCCAGGACACGGGGAAGGTGGGCCTTCTGCGCGCCATGCCGGATTGCGGTCCGCCAGTCGGTCGCGGGCGCGATCAGGACCAGGCCAGCGATCGCGTCTCGGTGCGCGCTGTGCTCTGTGAGCTGCAGGGCGATGCTGGCGCCCATCGACCATGCGAACAGGACGACGCGCTGCGCGCCGTGCGCGAGTGCGTAGGCGATCGCGGCGTCCACGTCCGGCCATTCGCCGAGGCCGAGAGTGGATGCGCCGTTGAGGACCTCTGGACCTTCGGTATCGCCGCGGAAGGAGACCACGAGCGAGGTGTATCCGAGTACGTCGGCCGCGGGGACCGAGCGGAGGGCGGTGATGCGGGTGGTCCGGACGCCGTGGATGTGAATGGCCCAGGTCTCCGGCCGAACCGGGTGCTGCGGGCGGATGAGCCACGCTGGAGCGTCCCCGCCTGCGACCGAGACGTCGACGTCCTCAACGCTGCGCTCGAGCGCGCGCGGATGCGGGAACACGTGTCCGGTCCAACGCCCCTCGCCAGCAGCCAGCTTTCCGGCTGTGACAGTGAGGATCTGCCGCGTGACGGTGCCAGCCGCGGGGTCGCGGGAGAGGACCGGGCCGATCAGGGCGTGGCCGTCCTGACCGAACCAGAGGCCGAATTGGCCGGCGTGATCCGTCTTCCCGTCGTTCTGGAGCGTCACGGTTCCGTCGCCGGTTTCGTGGATGGTGATGACCCGGGGGAGCCGGGCATGACGACGCGGCGCGCAAGCAGGATAGTCAGCGCGCCGAGGGCGAGGGCGAGAACGACGAGGATCGCCAGGATGACGATGATCCAGATCATGATGTGGCTCCGTAGCTGAGGGAGTACGAGTCGGGCGTTGTGGGGGCGTTGCTGGCGAGGTGCCGGCTGATGATCCGTTCGGATCGCTTCACCAAGCCCAGCTCGGCCGGGATAAGCGTCAACTGCTGCATCGCCTGGCGATCGCGGATGGCGATGACGTGGTCGTACACCGCGCCGAGAAGGTCGCTCGGGTCTTCCACTGGGGGAGGGGCGAAGCCCCGCCGGAGGAGCACGCGGCGCAGCCAGAACAGCTTGTGGCGCAGGTTCAGCAGCCTGAGCACCCGGACGACGGTGAAGGAGGCGATGCCGGCGACGATGAGGATCACGCCGACGTAGAAGAACAGGTCGAACAGGCGATAGAGCACGTCCACCACGATCCCCGGGCCGAGGTTGAACCGGGCGATGGTGAGGTAGGCGATCTCGTCGACGCACGCCAGGATCACGATGGCCGCGCCGACGCGGAAGAAGCGGTAGGCGCGGGCAGGGCGCCCGCGGACTCCGAGGATCAGGCTGACGGAGATGCTGGCAATCGTCGCCATGTAGATCGAGGCGTAGAGCCACATCGCCGTCTGCCCGGTGCGGTGAGGGATGAAGTAGTAGTCAGTCGATCCGCGGTCGACGATGAAGAGGAAGGGCACGGTGAAGGCTGCGAGGGCCGCGATGAGCGGCCACCAGCGCAGTGTCCGTCGACGTCCATCCTGCGAGATGGCCGCCTGTGTGACCAGCCAGAACGCTACGGTGCAGAGCACGTTCTGCACCAGGTTGAGCCAGTTCTGGCCTCCGATCCAGCCGTCCACAACCGGCTGTGGGATCGCCGTTCCGAGGGTCAGCAGTGCCAGCGTCCCCGCCCCGGACGCAAGCCACGACAGCCGGCTTCGAGGCTCGCGCACGGCGGAGAGAGTGCGAGCCAGGAAGACGACTGCGAGGATGAGGAGGGCGGCGGTTTGCAGCCCCCGCATTACCCGAAGATCCGCTCGTCCGCCTGGTGGCGCGGGCGCAGCAGCCGGCGCGCGAGGAGGTAGGCGAGGCTTTCGGCTTCGCCCTCGATGATCGCTGACGCGCCCTCGATCTCAGTCAGCTCGCCGCTTTCGAGGGCGAGGATCCGCCCGCGGACCTTGTCGGAGAAGTCGCTGTGCGCCATGGCCGGCGCCGTCGCCTTCGCTGTGCGACAACCGGGGTGGTTGTAGATGACGTGCGCGAGCTCGTGGAGGATGCAGTGATTCTGGTAGATCTCTGAGTCGTCGTGGCGAATCAGGATGTTGGCGCTCTCGTCGGTCTCGACCAGAAGAGCCGTGAGTGTTTCCCACTTCTCGTTGCCGACCGGCTCGATGCGGATTGGCTTTCCGATCCGCTCCTCGGCGCGCCGAATGACGTACGCGAGGTCGGCATCCGGAGTCAGATCCAGCGAGGAGAACTTGTCTGCGGAGCGTTGCTTGATTTGAGCCGCTGTGGGCCAGATGGTTTGTTGCCTGACGTCACCCGAATTGACGTACATGAACCTAGTTTCGTTTCGTAATGTCCTTGATCGATTTCGCTACTTCTCGGAGAGCCGAGGGTGACATCTCTCCGAGGGACCGCGCGGACACGCTCTTGGCTCCAGCCTTGTGGAGCGCACTCTCGAGTGCGAGCTCTGCCTCTGTTCGCTCCGTGACCTCCACGTGGTGGAAGTTCACCAGGTAGAGGGGTCGACGCCGAAGAACTCGGCGATCGCCACCATGAGCGACTCCGCAATGCGGACGGGCGCGGTCTCTTCCGTGAGGGAGGACCAACGCTCGGCAGTGAACGCAATTCCCCGGTCTTCCAAGCTCTTCGCGAGTGCCGCAGCACGGAACTCGTCGCCACCTTGGACGGGGGCGCTTGCCAGCTGGCGGAGTCGTCGGGCCAACTCCGGGCCATCAAGTCGCAGGATGGGGTCTTCGGTCGGAACCGCAGTGAGGTCATCGGGTGTGACACCCAGAGCCTTCGCCAGTGCGGTGATGTCATTGACGTTGAACGGCTTCTCGTACCGCATGCGGATGTAGAAGTAGTTCTCGCTGAGGCCGGCTGCTTTCGCGAGGTCGCGATTGGTGAGAACGACCTTCTTGGTCCGGTTCGTCTGCTCGGGATTGTCCCGGAACCGCTCGATGTTGAGCACGATGCGGCGCGAGAACTCGTCTGCGCCGTCGACCTGTGCTCGAACCATGCAAAAAACCTACCGGCAGAGCGCACCGAATCACGGTATCTCTCTGATTCGGTAGACATGTCTCTATCTATTTCGGTAGAGTGCTCGCGTGCGGGGACAGACTGACATCCAATCCAGCGATTTGGAGCTGTGTGCGGAGCGCCGGGAAACGGTGCTGAGTTGGGTCAGGGATCCTCGCCTAAGCACGGCGGAACGTAACAGCATCCTGAAACAGGTCGAGCGGTTCAGCAATCCCCAATCCGGGGACCGTGCCTTCAAGCGCGCGGAGGAGCTCTACGCCAAGGCGATCCTCGCTCCGTCGACACTCGCCGCGGCCGAAGATGCTCGCAAGGTCGACCGAGTTGTGGAGGGACTGTCGCGCATCGAGGCGGTCGTGTCCCAGACCAGCCCGGACGAGTTCGCGGCCGCCCTGCTCTCGAGCAATGAGAACCTCATGGACTGGGAAGCCACGATCAGCGGCTTCATGCGCGTTCTCGAGTTCCACGACCAGGTGTCCCGGCATCTATCTCTGCACGCCCCCGCGTCGGTGAGCGCGTGAGTGCGGCGCGCGAGGAGCAGTTTCGCGCCTCGATCGCCCGCCTCTCCCAGGACCCCTCCGCGTTCTTGGCGTCCGACGATCTCGCCCCTTTCATCGAGGACCTCCGCCGCGAGCTGATTCCCTCGGTGCACCTCATCACCCAGCGCAACGGGCCCCGGTATCGGAAAGAGCACGACGACGACGACCTCGTCAACCTGCTGCTCGTCGCCATGATCGGCGACCCTGAGAAGTGCCGCTACCTGGCGGAAAACGCTGCGTCCCCGTTCTCCTACGCACGCACCTTCTTGCCCGTCTGGCTTGGCGCGGAGACCGGTCATCGCCGCAACAAGGTCTCAATCGTCATGGAGTGGGTCGAAGACGCCAGCATCGTGATGCCAGCCTGGACCGTTCTGGATCCCGTCGAGATTGTGGAGCGCGAGGGCGCGACGGTGGATGAGGCGGTGGCGCTCACCGTCCGCACCCTGCTCCCCAGGACACCCGCCGGCCTCGCCGGGCAGCTTCCCCGAATCGTCGACTGGATGACCGACAACACTCCCACGCACTCCGGCCACGAAGGCGCGAAGCTCGAAGAGGCCGCGGCGGTCTTCCCCAGCGTGAGCAAGATCGAACTGCAGGCGATCGGCAACATCACCTGGGGCGGCCGCGGCCGCGAACGCGAAACCTCGCTCCTGGGAGCGTTCCTGCTCAACCGCGACTTCGATCCGCGCACGTCCGCGACGCATCGAGTCGCGCTGCGTCTCTACGCCAGCCGTGTGCGCCAGCTGAGGGTTCTCGCCGGTCTCGCTCGCTGAAAAGTGTGCGACTGCGCGCCTCGGCCCATCTAGAGGTGAAGGCGGGAACCCTAGCTCCTGCCCTGACCTCCGCCTCCACCCGAGCGGGAAAGGACCAGTCGCAGTATGAAATCCGGGAACGAAAACACCCGACGGCGCCGGCTTGCCGGCCTGTCACCCGAGCGAGGGCGGCACACGCCGCTACCGCGACGCCGGCATCGGAAGTCGCCGATCATGAAGCGACTGCAGCGACTCGCGCTCAGCATCGGCGCGTTCGCCGTCGTCGGCGCCATCGGCATGGGGACGCTCGCTCCCGCTGAGGCAGCATCCACCGGCGCCGGCTACAGCGGGATCACTCCCGAGGGCGGCTACCTGGGCAACTACATCGTCCCGGACGGCTCTCGCGCCTACTGCATGGATTCGTCAGCCGACTGGCCGAGCGGAGCCACCGGGGGCGCCTCTCTGGTCGGCGCGCTGACCACCGAGATGGGTGACCCTCTGAACAGCTCCGTGCTGCAGCGGCTCAACTACGCACTCACCAGGTGGGGCCAGACCGCCGACGCCACCCAGGCGGCCGCGGTGAACGCCTACGTTTACGCGTACACGTCCACCTGGGCGCACTACAACGGCCAGGGCTACAACACCGGCGTCCACTACATCGACGGCAACCAGACAGTGCTCGGCGCGTTCAACTACATCTGGGACCAGACAGAGACCCAGTACAACCAGCCCCAGAACGTTCCCGCCTTAACCGGCTCGATGAGCTTCAGCGTCGACAACAACAACTACACCGGCTCGCTGCGGGTGGTGAACCTCCCAGCCGGAGCGACCGTCAACCTGCAGCTGACCAACGGCATCTTCACCGATTCGGGGAGCAGCGCCAAGAACGGTGTCGGCAACGGCACCTACCCCGTCAAGGGCGTCCCGACCGACGGCACCCCGTTCTACAAGATCAGCGCCACGGGCAACGTCAACGCACCAGCCGGGTGGACCTACGACGGCAACGTCACGATCTACTACACCGGCGGCCAGCAGCGCGTCATCAAGGCGGGAACGACGAGCCCGCAGCGCGCCAACTACACCATCAGCGCCAGCGACCCCGTCGAGCGCTCCACCCTGTTCTCCCCGGTCGTCACGACCGCCGTTCAGAGCCGATTCGTCGCCGAGGGAAGCAGCTTCACCGACACTCTGCAGGCCGACGTCGCCGCCGACTCGCAGCCTTGGCGGCAGACCACGTCTGGGCGCTACATCCCCGTCGTTGCCAAGGGCACGCTCTACGGGCCGTTCGCCGACCAGCCCACGCCGTCAGCGACCGTCCCGGTTGGTGCACCCGTGGCCGGCACCGCGACGGTGACCCTCAACGGCCCGGGCCAGTACACGGCCCCCTCCGTGCTCGCAGCCAACCACACGCCCGGTTTCTACCAGTGGGTCTGGGACATCGACGCGACCGATTCGTCTGTCGGAGCGCAGCTGTTCATGCCTGACGGATACCGTTGGGCCGATCAGTTCGGCCTGCAAGCGGAAGCGCACGTCGTCGCCGCCAAGCTCTCCGGCGTCTCGAAGGCATCGGCGGACGAGGTTGGGTTCGGGCACGAGGCCTCGGACGCACTGACCGTCTCGCTCGACCAGGGACCGTGGCCGACCATCGGCGGCGCACCCATCCCCGCGCACTTCCAGAACAAGACGTACTGGGTAGAGGGCGACACCGCTCCAACTCCTGGCGACAGCATCCCGGCCGAGGTGAAGCTGTTCCACACGACTGACGTCACCGTGACCGCGCCCGGCGACTACAGCTCCGACAAGATCACCGCTCCACCGACGGCTGCTGGCTACCTGGTGAACGTGTGGTCGATCATTCAGGACGGTCCCGGGGCCGGGTACTTCGCGGACTGGACCGACGGATGGGCGACTCAGGGTGAGGTCACCAAGGTCTCCCCGCCCACGGTGTCGACGGAGGCGATCGCCTCGGTTGCGCTCGGCGACGAGACGAACGACACCGCCATCGTTGACGGCCAGATCCCCGCCCCCTACTGCGGCACTAGCCAGCCTGCTGACGGTGCAACGAGCTGCCCGAACACGGTGACTTTCGCCGCCTACCTGCAGCACGACCTGGGCGACCAGCCGGTATGCGAGGCGGACAACGAGGTGTTCAACACCGGATACGTCCCTGAGGCCGAGCAGCCCGCTGCGCCGAACGCTGCGGCCGCAGGAACACCGTCGCCCACGCCGACAGCTCCGCTCGAGCGCGACCCGGCCTACTTCTACAACAAGCCGGTCCCTGTCGATCAGGCAGGACGGTTCCCGTCCGCCGACGTGATCTTCAAGAAGGTCGGCGTCTACTACTGGGTGGCCACCTTCCGGACGGGTGACGGCACCGTCATCAACACGGGGGAGTGCGGCGACCAGAAGGAGAAGACGGTCGTCGCCGAGGACGACGTGGTGACCAAGGCGACGCCTCGGGTGAGCATCGGCTCGAAGGGTCACGACACCGCCATGGTCACAGGAGTCATCCCGAAGAACGCCACGATCGAATTCGCCGTCTACAAGCAGCGGGGCTCCACCCCGGTCTGCACGGTGACGAACGAGGTGAAGGTAGGCAAGCCACAGCCACTTCCCGCCACCGGCGAGTACGCCTCGGACGACTACACGTTCACCGACGCGGGCACCTTCTTCTGGGTGGAGACCGTCCGCAATGCGCGCGGCGAGATCACCCACCAAGGCAAGTGCGGTGCCGACGGTGAAACCACCATCGTCGACGCCCTCGCCCAGACCGGTTCCGACGAAGCGGCCTACCTGCCGATCGGTCTGGCCTTGGTCGGGATCCTCGGCGCGGCTGGGACCGTCCTCCTGGTCGCCACCCGTCGCAGCAAGCGCACGTCCACGAAGTAACCAGACAGAGGGCGCGGACGGCCACCACCGTCCGCGCCCTCTGGTCTCATCAGCCACACGGAAGGATCAACCATGACTCTGCTCGAAGACACCTATGCACCGGCGGTCGACCAGGCAGTCCCGGCGACGGACACCCCGTTCGACGCGGCCCTGGCGCAAATCCGGGACGGATCGCTCTCCGACTACACCGGCGACGTGTTGTCTGCGCTGATCGAGGCCGGAAGCCATGACGTCCACCTGACCATGAGCTCCGGCAAGGCCGGCACCCGGCAGATGCGGGTGCAGGTGCGGTTCGAGGGCGAGATTCACGACGTCGTCACCTACGACGCGGAGGCTTCCGCTCGCCTGTTCGGCTCCGTCAAGAACCAGGCCGCGCTCGGAAGTCAGGCCGACTCGCCCAACTCCGTCAGCGGCAGCCTGCGCTTCACTCACAACGGGCACGAGGTGCGCGCTCGCGCCGAACGACTCCCGCTCGTCGACGGAGGGGAGAAGGTGAACCTGCGCCTCCCGGAGTCCCGTCCGCTGCGTTCCATCGACGAGCTCTCCTTCACGACCATCAACCGGGCGCAGGTGGACGCGTGTCTCCGCATGCCGCGCGGCCTGTTCCTCGTCGCTGGCCCGATGAACGAAGGCAAGTCATCCACCGCGCAGACCCTGCTCCTGGACACCCTCAACCGCGTCGGGGGAATCGCCGTGTCGGTAGAAGACCCGCCGGAGCGCATCCTTCCCGGCGTGGACCAGATCCCGGTTGTCGACACCGGAGACGCGGCCGCTACCTACGCGCACCACCTCGAGCACATCGTCCGGTCCGACGCCGACGTCATCTACATCGGCGAGATCCGCAATGCCGCGACCGCTCGCATTGCGCAGCAGCTGTCCGAGGCAGGACGGCTCGTCATCTCCACGATCCACGCCAACGACGGCCTGACCGCGATGCGACGTATGCTCGAACTTTCCGAGGCGCCGCCCCTGGCGACTCTCAGCAGCATCATCGGCGTCCTCTCGCAGCGCCTCGTGCGCAAGGTGGCCTCCCGCGACGCTGGCAGGCGATACGTGGGGCGGCAGCCCATTCACGAAGTCCTGGTCAACAACGACCAGCTCGTCGACGCCATGGTCGAAGGCACGTCCGCCAGCGTGCTGCGCCAGATGACCGCGGCCGCGTCGACGTCGTTCGACCAGAACCTGCAGGAGCTGATCCGCGCCGGCGTCACCGATCAGGATCAGGCCGTGCGCACCATCGGCCGGGAGGTCGCCCTGTGAGCATCGCCCAGATCACCGAATGGATCGACCGCTTCGGCCGCGCGGACTACTCCGACCTACACCTGCTGGAGGGCCGCGCATTGTTCGCGGTGAAGCACCAGCAGACCCTCGCGTCGAGCGAAGAGCCGCGGCTGGCCGATCATGCGGTCAGGGAGCTGGCCGACCTGCTCGTGCCCGGCGGCGCGTCCGCCCTGAATGCGAGCGGATCGAAACAGGCATTCGCATCGTTCGACGGCGGTCAGGCATTCCGCGCCCGCGTGACGTTCCGTACGGAGCTCGGCGGCCTCATGGCCACCTGCCGGCTCATCAACCGCTCCCTCCCGACGATCGAGAAGCTGGGGATCCCGTGGGCCATCGTCGAACAGGCAACCCAACCCTCCGGGCTGATCCTGTTCGCCGGGCCGACCAACTCCGGCAAGTCCAGCGCAATCGCCGCGATCGTCAACGCGATCAACCTCGAGCACGCCGTGCACATCACCACCATCGAGGAGCCGATCGAGTTCCAGTACCCGCACGCCACTGCCCTGGTGACCCAGCGGGAGGTGGGCACCCACGTCGACAGCTACGCCTCTGCCATCGAGAGCGCCAAGGGCGCGAATCCGCGCATCATCGTCGTGGGCGAGATCCGCAACACGGCGATCGCCAAAGCGGCGCTGTCAGCGGCGCTCTCCGGTCACCTGGTCATTTCCACCGTCCATGCCGGATCGGTCGAGGATGCCATCGCCGCGATGATCGCCTACTACCCGGCCGATGAGCAGCACCTGGCACGCGTCCAGCTCGCCCAGGCGCTGCGCACCGTCGTGGTTCAGAACCTCGTGCGCAAGGACGGCCCTTCGGTCGGCCACGACGAGCATCCTCTGGCCATGGTGCGCGAATACGCCTTCAACGACCTCTCCCTGGCCGCCATGATCCGCGGCGGATCCGGCAGCGACCTGCATCACATCCGGCAGCATCTCCACGGCGAAGGCCGGAAGCGGGGAATGGTCACCAAAGAGGCGTCGCTGGCCGAACTGGTCCGCGCCGGGAAGCTCAACGAGGCCACCGCTCGGGCACAGCTGACCGATCCCGACCGACTCACGTCGGCGCTTCTACGGGCGGCCTGAGTCCGGGGCATTCGCTCAGAGCACGAAAACGTGCTGAGTGCGCGGGCAGGCACATCTAGAGGTGAAGGCGAAGGAACAAGTCGCCTGCACCCGGAAGGAAGCCCATGAGCGACGTACTCACTCTCGCCCGCCCCAGCGATCCCGTATCTGAAGCCGCCTCGGACGTGACCATCGCGGCTCCTGCAGCTGAGGTTACGACGGACGCGCGAAAGAAGCGCCGACGGAAGACGCGGCCCCAGGACATGGCCCGCGTCCTGAAGGACCTCGCCAATCAGCTCGAGGCGGGCGTTCCCGAACGGGACGCACTACAGAAGCTCGGGGAGCGGTCAAGCTCCGAGGTGATCGCCAGGTCGTACCTGGCAGCAGCCAAGGCCATGGATACTGGCGACTCCATCGCCGACGCCCTCGGCGCGCAGACCGCCATCATCCCCCCGGTCGCGCGCGAGCTCATCAAGGCAGGTGTGACACCGGCGACGCTGCACGCCAACCTGCGGCGCGCTGCAGAGAACATCATCAAGTCGGCCGACGTGCGCGGAACGCTCAACCGGCAGCTGCGCAAGCCGATCGGCCTCCTGGCGCTGACCATCGCCACGTTCTGGGGCATCGTCTCCTTCGCCTTCCCGGACACGACGACGATGGGCAGCCAGACCGATCTGCTCATCCAGATCATGCGCGTCACTGCCAACACACTCGTGGTCGCCACGATCGCCGCACTGGTCATCGGCCTCACCGTCCGCGCCTGGTGGAAGGCGTCCGGCAGCAAGAACCCGGCCTACCAGCTCAAACTCGACCGGCTCCAGTTCCGCATCCCCACCGTTCGGGACATCCTGCGCCTGGACGCAGCATCGAAGCTCAGCGCGGTCCTGGCGGCCGCGCTCGATGCGGGACTGCCCGAAACAGAAGCGCTCCGGATCGCAGGGGAGGCCTCCGGCAGCCCTGCGGTCGCGCACCACGTCGCCGCTCACCTCGAGCGGATGGAGAAGGACGGTGCGCCATTGGTGGAGGTCCTCGACACCGAGTATCTGCCCTGGACGCTCGCCGACCGAGTTGCCGGACAGCTGACCCCTGCCAAGCGCGCCGAGGTGTTGTTCGCCTGCGCCGACGACTTCCAGACCCAAGCCTTCGAGGAGATGGCGGATTTCGGCAAGAAGCTCGCCGATCGCGTCGAGACCACCAGCCTGGTGCTGCTCGGAGCGATGATGATCGCGGTCATCGTCCCCCAGGTCATGGCGATCCTGTTCCAGGTGCAACAGATCAATGTCTGACCTCGTCCCGGCCGCTCCGCTGGCGATCCTTCTGGTCACCGCCGGCCTACTGGTCGTCGCGGTGATCGACATCAAGACGCACACGATCCACGGCGCCACGATTGTGTGCCTGGCTGCGGCCGCCATCCTCGGCCTCCGCGTCGACGGCGCATCGCCCGCCCAGCTGACGACAGGGGTTGTCGCGGGCGTGGCCGCTATGGGCCTCCTCCTCGAGTACACCGTCAACGCTCAGCCATCCCTCGACGCGCAGGGACGCGGCACCGAGCAGCAGATCGGCGCTGGGGACATCAAGGTGATCGGGATCCCCGTTGCAGTGTTCGCGGCCAGCAACCTACCGCTGGCGGCCATCTTCCTGGCGCTCTCGACCACGCTGCAGGCGGGGATGGTGCGCGTCAGCGGCGCCCGCGCGCTGCCCATGGGGCCCGCGCTGGCAATCTCCGCCTGCGTGAGCCTCTATTGGCTCACCCACGGCCTGTTCGGGGAGGTGATCTGACTCCCCGACAGCGACCCGCGCCCACCCGACCAACCCGACCAACAAACCCCATCCACTAAGGAGAAACCCACATGCCCGCACTCAACTCAAAAGAAGGCATCGTCATGATGATCGTCTCCGCGATCATCCTCGTGATCGTTGGTGCCGCCTTCGGCCCCGGCTTCATCAACAGCTTCAAGGACAACGGCGCGTCATCCTTCGTGTCCTCGGTCAACAGCCAGGAGAAGCTCTACAGCTCGACCCACGACGGCTACGCCGATGCGGCAACGCTCACGAACACCGCCAACGGCGCTCCTCTCGTCGAGGTGCCCAAGGGCTACACGCTGAACGTCGCCGCCAGCGACACCGCCTTCTGCGCAGCCGTCAAGTCCGACAGCGGCCGCACCTTCTGGACGCACGGCAACAGTTCGAAGTCCTTCGACAGCCAGCCGTCGGCCGCCGACGCGGGAATTGCCTGCCCCGCAGCAGCCTGACCCGACGCCCTGGGGCCGGCCCCGGCCGGCCCCCATTCAGCTTGCAGAGAGGACACGATGAACAACCAGACCAGGCCCGCATCCGGCAGCATCCGGCGCGCCCTGCGCGGCAACCGCGGCAGCATCCAGGACGTCATCTTCCTGGCCCTCGTCGGTACGCTGATCGCCGCCGCTAGCACGCGCGTCCTGCCAAGCGCGGCAGCGGTCCTCACTGCGACCGGGCTGCAAGCTGAGCGGCAGGCCGCCATCGACGCACTGGTCAGCGACAAGCGCAACGACACCCCCTGGGGCACCGCGGGAGCCCCAGCGACAATCCCGCTGACCGTGCCCAGCGGCAACATCGTCAACGCCGCCGTGTGGGCAACCAGCGACACGACCGGCATCACCTACTTCGCGGCCGCACCGAAGGAGCGGACCCCGAAGCCGGGGGCGTGCACTGGACCCTCGGCCGGCACCGATGACACCTGCCTGCACGCACAACTCTTCCGCGCCTACGACGCCAGCACCCTGATCCCCGCGCCGATCGCGCGCAAAGACCCGTCTGCCCCCGCTGCGATCGGCACGGTCAACACCAGCGTTGCCACCACGTCACCGATCCCGACCGACTCCTCAGTGCTGTCGCAGGTCGCACCCACGACCCCGCGCGCCTGGCGATACCTGCTCAACGCCGCATCCGTCGGTGCAGGTGGCGAACTCCGCTTCATCCAAGACGGAACCGTCCTTGCGACGATCCCGCTGGACAACACGCCGTCCAACTACTTCGGCACCATCCCGGCCCGCCCTGGCGGCGGGATCTGGCTGCAGGTCTCCGACGGCCCGGTACTCGTCAAGACCGTCCTCATCTACGACGCAGGAGTCATCTCGTGAGCTTTCTCATCCGTCGCCGCGCCCTGACCGGCCGCACCGGAACCATGATCGGCGGGGTCGCCCTCTTCCTCGCCTCCACACTGGCAATCGGCACCATCGGCGTGACAGCCTTCTCTGCCGCCACCCAGGCCAAGCGGACCGCCACCTACGACACTCTCGCCCTAGCCGTGGAGAGTCGCGCACAGCATTTCGCCGCCGCGCTCGACTCGTCACTGAGCTCTCCCACTGTCCCCAGCACCGGCCGCGAATGCGCCCCCAGTGGGAGCATCTGCACCACCGTGCTCCCGGACCCGCTGCCCCCCACCGACACCACGCGCACCCTGCGCATCCAAGCCGACGATTTGGACACGCACCTGACCATGACCCGGGACGTGCAGCTGCAGGCAACCGCTGCGACACATGTCACCGCGATCAGCTCCGATGGGAAGCCGACATGGGCGGCCGCCGAAGAGGGCCACGTCTTCACAATCTGGGGAGTGGCCGGCGGGACCGTGACCAAGGTCACCGCGAGCCAGATGTCGGGACCCGCCGCGGGCACACGCTGGGTCGACGCGTCGCCCCGCAACGGCATCGACAGCGCCGGGCGACCCTGGGTCTACGGGGCCAACAACGCCTGCCAGGCCGGAACCGGGGCGACCTCGACGGGTGTGGCCGCCACAGCCCTGACGGCCCCGCAGAATGTACGCGACGCGGTCTCCAGCGCCGATTCCGCCTTCTTCCTCGACGCGAGCGGCACGGCGTGGGGCTACGGGGCCAACTCGAGCGGGCAGCTCGGCCTCGGCAACACATCGACGGCCTGCAGCCCGACAGCGATCAAGGGAATCAAGTTCATCGCGGTCGCCACGGCGAACGGATCAAGCTTCGGCATCGACATCACTCACCGACTGTGGGCCTGGGGCAACGGGACCGCCGGCCAGCTCGGCGACGGGAAGAAGACCTCGTACCTCGTGCCGACGCAGATCGCCATGTCGACCAAGTTCGTCGCCGTCGCGACCAACGGGGCGAGCAGCTGGGCCATCGACGAGCAGGGCCGCTTGTGGTCCTGGGGAAAGAACACGTCCGGTCAGCTTGGCAACGGAACAACCGCCGACACTGCCACGGCTGCACAGCTCAGCACTTCCACCATCTTCACTCGCATCGCCGCCGGCGCAGCCAGCATCTACGCGATCGACAAGACCGGCCAGCTCTGGGCAGCCGGGGAGAACAGCACTGGCGAGCTCGGGGACACGACCACAACCGATCGCCCGAGCCTGACCCGGGTCGGCGTCGGAAAGACCATCGTCGACGTCGCCGCTGGCCGAAGCCGCGCCTTCGCGCTCGACAACGCGGGCCACCTGTGGGCTTGGGGAGAAGCCAGCGCCGGCCGACTCGGCATCGGCTGGGACGCCACCGTCGTGAAGACCCTGACCCCCGTGAGCTCGGCCACTACTTACCGCTCGATCAACGCCGCCCCGGACCTCGACACCGCGGCCGCCGTCGACACCGACGGCAACCTCTGGGGGATCGGCACTGGCGGAAGTGGCCTCTGGAACGCATCCCTGGCCACGAACCCCCTGACCCCCACGCGAATGCCGCGACCCACCGGCTTCACCGCACCGATCTGGAAGTGAGAGAACCCGTGAAGAGCAACTTCCTCTCCCATCGCCTGCGCTTCCTTCGCGGCCGCGCTGGCATCAGCGTCAACGCCCGCGAGGAGGCGATCACCACACCGATCCGCGCAGCCCAGCTGTTGCTGATTGGTGGAGTCGTCGTCGCACTCGCAGGGGCGGGCAGCATCCTGGGTGCCTCGGCCAGCGTCTCGGCCCACGCCGACGCCTCACGGATCCAGTTCGAGCGGGATGTCCGGGCTTCATCCGTTGTCCGCGGTCTCGACGACGACACGGTCGCCCTGCTTTCCCCAGACGGCGACTCCTGCAAGGTCACGACATGGTCAATCGCGGGCAACGCGCCGGAGAAGACCGTGCGCGTCAGCAGCGCCACCACCGCGGGCGCCTGCACCAGCACGACCCCGATCACCCGTCCGACAGGCGGCGATATGCAGGCTGACCAGCTCGCTGCCGCCGCTTTCACGTACGAGAACCTCGGACACCGGACACTGACCTTCGATGGGTCGGGTGATCCCCACCTTGAATCCGGAGCGAAGCCGGCGGACGTCGCCGACGCAGACTGGAACGACCTGCGCCCGTACAGCGTCAGCCTCAGCATCACGAGCGCGGTGAAGGACCTGACCGTGGGATCCCGAGAGCGGGTCTTCACCGGCACCACGGCCATCACGAATCTCCCGGCCGCAGACCCAAACCTTCGCTACGTCCCTCCGACTTCACAGATCCCCACCCCGGCTACGCTCCGCATCGCCAGCATCGTGCGCTCACAGAGCACGGGGACCGCCTACTCCGGCGCACGGGAGGGAATCACGGTGACGTTCGTCGGCGGCGTGTGCGCCGCACAGCCCACCACTCTCACTCTCACGTACGCGGCGAGCTCCCCGGTGGGGCTGGCTCCGGTCAACACGGTCTCCGCAATGACCTTGACCGGCGCTGCAGCCAGCCTCGACCTGGCCGGTGTGCAGAACGGCAGCAGCGGCCTTGTCACTCTCACCGCGGCCTGCGGAACCGGCAGCATGACCACCGACGCATCAGCCAACTATCACCAGGATGTTCCCGCTCCCGGACTGACGGCCAAACAGGGCTCTTCGGCCGAGCAGTATGTCCTGACGTGGACGGCGGTGTCGAGCCTCGCCACCTCCTACGAGCCGTCCTGGTCGACGAGCTTCGGTACGGACGACCAGATGCCGGAAACGACCGCTCTGACCGCGACGAAGACCTTCGCCCTGGGAACGACATACGGGGCAACGATCACCTTCTGGGTCACCGCCGGCGTCGGCGACGATTCGGCGAAGTCGTCACCTGCCGCGATCACAACGGCCTGGCCGGCCACGCCCGCCGGGGCGAACATGACCTACACGCGCACCGGTTACAACGGCAACTACGTCTCCGGGAACGTGAAGTGGAACTTCACCGGTACCTGCCCGGCCGGGACAACGCTGCAGGCGTCTCAGCTCGAGAACCACGCGGGAACGACCAGCAAGACGTACAACAACGCGGTTCAGTACCAGGGCCCCTTCACGAACAACCTCACACAGGTCAACTGGGGCCCGTCCTATGCGCTGCAGGGCTACCCGTACGGGATGGGACTGCAGACCCGTTGCGCGTCGCCCAACGGCCTCTACAGCCCTGTCGTGCAGGTGCAATCGCGCGAGTGGATCACGCCGATGGCGCAGCCCGGCGCGCCGGTCTGGAACGCGTACAACATCTACACGTACACCGCCCCGATCTACTGGACGCATTCGACGTGCAACGCGCCGAGCGGCTGTTCGTCGCTCGCCGTGAACTACATCACCTACTGCGCCGCCGGGTCGAACCTCAACTCGAACGGCTGGATGTCCACCGACTGGAACGGGTCAACGTACTGGCACAACTTCGGGTTCGGTGACTACTGGGACACCCGGGGCACGCAGCGAAACGTGACCTACACCAACGCGCAGTACAACTGCGCGACACCATGGGGCTACGTCAGTCCGATGAGTCCTCTCGGTGGCGGCGTGACGGTGACGGTGTTCCCGTGAGCGCGCACCGGAAGGGAATGTCGTCGCGGCGAAAAGCCCTTGCCGCGGCGGGGGTCGCCACGTCCATTGTGGCGGCCGCGGCCGCTGGCCTCTACTTCGGTGTGGGTGCGCTGAGCGCCCAGTCCGCGGCAGAGCGCGTGTACGCGCAGCACCACCCGGTGGGGGAGACGGAAGAGACACGTGCCGCGGCCGAGCTCAAGGTGAAGCAGGAGGCCGCGGCCGCGGAGAAGAAGCGTGAGGAGGCCAACGCGAAGTCGGCTCAAACCCCGGAGGCGGTCTACACGCCGCCTCCGCAGCCGCAGGTTGCCTCGAACCGCACGCTGCCGGTAGGTGCAGCGGACCCGACGTCGCCGGCGCGGTCGACGACGGGGCTCTACGCTGATTCGTTCGCGAAGGAGCTGTTGATGGCGCGCGCGATGGTGAGCGGTTCCGCGGCACAGCCCATTGCGCCGGCGCTGGCTCCGGATGCGTGCATGGAGTCCTGGGTTCGTGAGCATGTCCACGACTACGACGGACGGTCGACGTTCGGCGTCTCGCCGGTGTGCGGAAGGCAGGTCGCGTTGATCGCGGGCGCTGGCGGCATCGACGAGAAGATCCTGCTGTTCGGCTCTGCGCAGAAGGACGGCCCCGCCGATGTGCGGCAACTGCTCCTGGCATCGACGGGCACCGAGGTGTCCTTCGCTTCGGCGTCGACGGAGGACGGTCGCACCGTGGTGATGATCGCAGCCGTCGCGTCCTGACCCAAGCAATATGAGAACCCCGCGAGCCAGTGGCTCGCGGGGTTCTCTTATTGGGGGTGGCGCCCCGCCAAGGGGGAGGACGAGGCGCCGGGCGCCGCTTACGCGGCGCGGCTTACATGCAGGCGTAGACGGTCAGGCCCCAGCCGTCGTCCGTGCTGAAGGTGCTGTAGGAGTACGGGTAACCGACGTTGATGACGATGGTTCCGCCGCTCGAGGTGGTCTGCGAGTAGGCCTTCGCTCCATCGCAGCCGGGCGAGTACGCGCCGTTGGCGACGACGTGCGGAGTGTGGTCGACCGCCGGCGGAGTGTAGCCACCGCCGCCACCACCGCCACCGCCACCGGAGGAACCGCCGCCGCCACCACCGCCACCGCCACCGGAGGAACCGCCGCCGCCAGTGGAGCCGCCGCCACCCGACCCGCCGCGGCCGCCACCGCCAGGCGTGGGGTGCGTCGCGCCGGTGCGCGGGTCGGTGTAGGTGGCCTGTCCAGCCCGCGCGGCCGCTTCTGCAGCGGCCTGCGCAGCCGCCGCCGCTTCAGCTGCGACGGTGGCGTCGTGCGACTCGTGCACCGCCTTGGCCTTGGCAAGGAAGTCCAGGAGGAGCGGAGCCGGGTTCTCGCCTTCCTGGACCGCCTTCTTGGCGGCGGCCGCAGCGTTGGTGAGCGCGTCCTTCTGGCCTTGCCCGGCCTTGGCGAGGGCGGTGATCACGCCCTTCGCGTCGACGTCGAGCGCGGGAATCGCTGCGGAGTCGGATGACTTGTCGAGGCCGGTCACGATCTGCGCGAGCGCACGGTTCGAGGTCTTCACCTGGGAGGCGATCCCGGGTCCACCCTTGAGGGTGTTCCCGGCCGCACCAGCCTGCCGATCGACCAGGGCGGTCAGGCGCGCGGTCTCCTGCCGCAGCTGCTCCGTGGTGGAGGTCGGCTTTCCGGCCGGGTGCGGATCCTGAACCGGTGCGCCGGCCTTGAATCCGGCGTACATCTTCAGCTGCGCCAGCTGCGCGGCCAAGGTCTTCACCTCCGCGTCCGGCAGGTACTGACCGGCCTTCGCCTGGTCGTGGATCTGGGTGAGCTGCTTCTGCAGTTCCCCGGCAGACGCGACAGCGGCCGCGAAGTCCTTCTGAGCCTTCACGTCCTGGCGGTACTGGGTGACCGCTTTGATCCGTGCGGCCTGGTACGCCGCGTCAGCGTCGGAGTGCTGTGCAGTTCCGACGGCGGCGGGGATGCCGACCGCGGCCGCTGCGATCACGACGGCGGCGCCGGCAGCGACAGCGATCGCGGAGCCGCGATGCGACCGCGCCCACGCCCACAGGCGGTTCAGGCCGCGTGGACGCGCGGCATCGCTGATGTTCTCGGTGCTCAAGGTGATTCCCCCTTGGTTAGGTTAGAGCGCTCGGCTCTCGTGATGCGCCACAGAGGCGCGCTGGTGAGTGGTCGAGAGGCGAGATGGATCTCTTCTCTCTGTCGGCCGTGCAGCCGCGACCGGTTAGTTGACGGCGTAGAGGCGCGGCGACTCGTCGGCCCGGTCGGGGGCCACGAGCTTGTCGACGATGTAGTAGTGACGGGAGCCTTCGTGATAGTCGCCGCCTTCGTAGCCGATATGACGCCAGCCGCGCTCCTGCAGGGAGCGGAGAGTGGCGGCGCGGGTACGGAGCAGTTCAGCGCGACGCTCGGACCCCATTCGGTCACGGGGGATCGACTGTGTCACCAAGCGATCGATGATCGGATCCTTGTCGATCTGCGGCGATCTGGTCGCCGCGTCCTTCTTCTGCTTCAAAGGTCACCTCCCGGTTTCTGTAGACCAATAACTGAAACCGTAGACCAATAACGGCGAGAGTGTCAACGTTTCTGGTCTACGGATATACTCGCGTCATGCCACGGCCACCGAAGAAGGACGACGAGCGGCTCTCCGCCGACAACCACGTGCGAATGAGCGCGCTACAGCAGGCGTTCATCGAGCGGGCAGCGGCGCGCGCCGGGGAGAAGCCGTCACCGTTTTTGCGGACGGCGGGACTTTCGCGCGCGAGCGAGGTCTTGGGGGAGCCCATCCCGGGGAGACCCCGACAAGCGAGGCGGCCGCGGAGACCTGAGTCTCGAAGGTCGCGAACGTTACAGCTGCTGCTCATCTCTCAGGAAGGCCCACGTGCAACCGTCGACTGGTTCGCTGTCCAAGGCAGGCTCGCTTCTCGCTACCACCGCACTGCTACTCGTCGTAGGAGTGATGGCCTCGGCTCCAGCGGTAGCCGACGCCGGGACCTTTCCGGTCGGCAACAACCCTGCGTCGGTGACGTACTCGCCTGACGGCTCGGCCGCGTATGTCACCAACGACCTCGACGCTGAGAACCCCGGCAGCGTGTCGGTGATCAACCCCAACACGGGAAAGGTTGCTGCGACCATTCCGGTGGGGATCAACCCCCACGGCGTGAGCGTGAGCAAGACCGGCGACAGGGCGTACGTAGCCAACTACAGCAGCCACACCGTCTCGGTCATCGACACCGCCACCAAGGCGGTCACCACTACGATCAGCGGATTCAAGTATCCCGAACGGATCGCACTCACCACTGATGGTTCAACCGCCTACGTGAGCAACGGCTCGCCGGGGACCACTCAGCAGGGGACCAAGACGGTGTCCGTGGTGAACCTGAGCACCAACACCATCACCGCCACCATCCCAGTAGGGGAGTGGCCCACGGCCTTGGCGCTGTCACCTGACGGCACCCAGCTGTACGCGCTCAACCACGTGGACTCCACCATCTCGGTGATCAGCACGGCGAGCAACACGGTCACCGGCACGATCACGTTGCCCTGGTATCCGCAGGACGTGAAGTTCTCTCCTGACGGGAGCAAGGCATACGTCTCGGAGCAGGGCGCATCCAGCAACTCCTACACCGCCTCGCTGTCGGCAATCGACGTCGCCACCGCTCGGGTGATCCAGACGATCAGCTACGCCCCTGCGACGTACTTCCCGACTCCGAACGGCGGAGCCGACCGAGGACAGCTGGCGCTGACTCCCGACGGCCAGAGCGCCTACATCACCAACCTGGTTGCCGGCACTGTCTCGGTGATCAACCTGGGCACGATGAAGGAGGGCGCTCCCGTCGCCGTCGGCAAGTATCCGCGCGACATTGCCATCGCGCCCACTGGGGACGCGGCGCTGGTCACCAACGGCGGCTCAGCATCGGTGACTCGACTCCCGTTGGCCTCCACCACGCCACCGACGACCGCGCGAGTCAGTGGAGGGGATCGCTTCACCACTGCGGTGAGCATCTCCCAGCAGTCCTATCCCGGTACCGCTCCCGTGGTCTACATCGCCTCCGGCCTCGGTTACCCCGACGCGCTGGGCGCAGGCCCCGCCGCGGTCAAGCAGGGCGGCCCGCTGCTGCTCACCACAACCTGGTCGCTTCCTGACGCCACTGCGACGGAGATCCAGCGACTCCAGCCCAGCCAGATCGTCGTGGTGGGCGGCCCGAACAGCGTGAGCGGCAGCGTCTACTCCGCGCTTTCTAAACTCGCCCCGTCGATCACACGCGTCACCGGCGGGGACCGGTTCGCCACCAACAAGGCCCTGCTCTCCTACGCGTTCCCTGGCAACAACGACACCGTTTACGTCGCCTCGGGCCTGAACTTCCCCGACGCGCTGTCCGCCTCCGCCATCTCCGGGTCAACCGGCTCGCCAGTGGTGCTGATCAACACCAACCTGGGGCACATCGATGCCGAGACGATGAACCTGATCCGCTCGATGGCTCCCTTCAACATCGTCACGGCGGGTGGAGGCATCAGCATGCCGCCCTACCTCGTCAACGATCTGCGCAGCATCGCAAACGTGACCGAGAACGATGGCTCTGACCGCTTCGCCACCTCGCAGCTGCTCAACGAGGGCAAGTACAGCGCGGCGAACCCGCCCAAGAACGTGTACCTGGCCAACGGGCTGAACTTCCCCGACGCGCTGGCCGGGGAGCCCTGGCAGCGAAGGAGGGTTCCGCGCTGCTCACGGTGCCCGGCTGGTGCATTCCACAGCGCACTTTGGCCGACATTCAGGGCTGGGGCATCAAGACCGTCACCCTGCTTGGTGGCAACGCCTCGCTCAGTACAGAGGTGGCCAACTTGACCGCCTGCGGCGCAAACATCGGCGGCGCGACCTCCGGGGCTGTCCCCATCCCGGACAAGCCGACACGGGCCGCCTACGCGGGCATGAACAGCTACTACATGCCGTTCTCGCAGTGCCCCGACCCGGTCCAGTTCGCGACTCATGATCCCGGCCCCCAGGGCAACGCCTACGAGTCCTATGACTTCAGCTTCCCCTGGAGCTACAACCTCAGCGGAAGCACCTTCCGATTCTTCTACTGCTTCAGCGGATTCTGAGTCGCTGGCCGCCCGCGCTCGGCGGCCGTCCGCCGGCGAGAGACGTGGTCTCTCACGTACCAACCGATCATGAAGATGGCGATACCGATCGTGAGCCCAAGGCCGACCCAGTCGCTCCAGTGCACCTGCATCGGATCAGGCCCCCCACGGCTCGTCGGCGGACTGGGGGTGGTTCCACATGTCACCGGGGTCTACCTCCGTGGCCGAAGACTGGGCGCGGGTGACCTGTGCGATGGCGTAGCGCAGCGACGGGCCGATCTCGTCGATCTCGAGCTCGATGCTGGTGCGCTTCTCGCCTTCCTTCGTCTCGTAGGAGCGCTGCTTCAGGCGGCCCTGCGCGATGACGCGCGACCCCTTGGTCAGCGAACCGGCGACGTGCTCCGCGAACTCGCGCCAGACGCTCGCGCGCAGGAAGAGAGCCTCGCCGTCCTTCCACTCGTTCGCCTGGCGGTCGAACGTGCGGGGAGTGGACGCGATGGTGAAGTTGGCGACTGCCAGCCCGTTCTGCGTGTAGCGCAGCTCGGGGTCGGCCGTGAGGTTTCCCACCACGGTGATGACGGTCTCGCCGGCCATCGTGATTCCTTTCGTTAGGCGCCGACGATGCGACGCGATCGTGGGGTGACGACGGTGTCGTCGTCGACGGGTGCAGCCACTGCCCTGAAAGAACGAGCGGCGGGAATGGTTGCGGCTACTCGAGACGGCATGGGTGCCGTTCGATAGCGGACGGTGATTACGCCCCTGTCGAGCAGGACTTCTCGGATGGGGATCGCGATGAAGAGAGGCCCGGTGATCGCCGCCGCCCACAGGGCCGGCCCAATGGGCACGGTCCACAGGATGATGAGCGTAGACGCCCACCAGGGCAGCGAGCTCAACTCCTTGGAGGCAGAGAACGCGGTCGGCGTCAGCACAAAGACGAGGGCAAGCACGGCCAGCCAGCAGAGTACGAGGGCGACGGCGAGCTTGCTCGAGCGGATCGCAGACCAGTGGCTCACTGGTCCGGGCACTTTTCCTCCGGAGCCAGCTGGACTCGTCGCAGCTGATTGAAGATCCGGTACGTTCCTCGGCGCCGGTCTTCCATTCGGTTAACCTTCACCAGCTCCCAGCCGTCTTCCTCCAGCTGCTTCATCTGCCGGTCCCAGTCGTCGACGAGAGCCCGTTCGACTCGCTTCTTGTCGTCCGAGGCCGGTTGCAGCGGAATCTCGGGGGAGAGGCGGGAGATTTCGTCGACGTCGTAGTCGAGGGTCGCCCTCATTGGCAGCTGTCCTTACCGTTGAAGCGCGGGTCCGGGGCATTTGTAGGCTTCGGAACGCGCCAGGGTTCCCGGGCATGGCTAGCAGGCTGTCTGCCTTCCAATGGCTCGATGCGATTGGCCACCCGGGAGCCCGCAACGGCACGACCGCTAATTGAGAAACGCGAACCAATCGCTATGTAAGGACTTGCCGGCTTGGTCGTTGACGGCGCGCACCGCATCCACGAATAAGAAGGGACATCTGCGTGCCACAACTGTGGGCCGGAATCGACGCCGGAAAGACTCACCATCACTGCTTCGTCATCGACGAGGACGGCAACAAGCGACTCTCGCGACGATTCGCGAACACCGAAGCCGACATCCTCACCCTGATGGGCGACGTCGCTGCCGTCGCCGACGGCGACCAGCTGCTCTGGGCAACCGACCTCAACCACGGCGGCGCCGGACTGATGAAGGCCGTCCTTGCTGATCATGGGCAGACGCTGTTCTACATCCCCGGCCGCGTCGTCCATCACGCCTCGCAGACCTACCGCGGCGAGGCCAAGACCGACGCCAAGGACGCATCGATCATCGCCGACCAGGCCCGCGTCCGTCGTGACTTGGAAGCTGTCCGGGTGCCGGATGATGTCACCGCCGAGCTGAAGATCCTCAGCCACCGTCGAGCCGACCTCGTCCACGACCGCACCCGCACCATCAACCGGCTCCGCGCCTTGCTGCTGCACTACTTCCCCGGCCTGGAAGGCGCATTCGACTACGCCGCGACAAAGGGCCCACTGATCCTGCTGACCCGCTACCAGACCGCTACAGCGATGCGTGCTTCCGGCCAGGTCCGCATGACCGGCTGGTTGAAGAAGCAGGGCGTCCGACTGCCCGCCCAGATGGCCCTGAAAGCACTCGAGGCCGCCAACGCGCAGCTCACCGTCGTGCACGGTGAAGCCGCGGCCGCGGCGCTGGTGGCGAAGATCGCCGCTGACCTGCTGCGGCTGCGCGAGGAGCTCCTGCAACTCGACGCCCAGATCGAAGCGCGCCTGACCGAGCATCCGTTCGCACACCAGCTGATGTCCATCCCCGGCTTCGGGAAACGCCTCGTGGCCGACTTCCTCGCCTCGACCGGCACCGACCTGACCGCGTTCGGCACCGCCGCCCGATTCGCCAGCTTCGCGGGCCTCGCACCCGCCCCACGCGACTCCGGGAAGATCAACGGCAACCACCACCGGCCCCGCCGCTACGACCGGCGCCTCATGAACGCCTGCTTCCTCGCCGCGTTCATTGCCTCCACGAACTGCCCCACGTCCGCGGCCTACTACGCCAGGAAGCGGAAGGAGGGGAAGACGCACAAGCAGGCCATCATTTCCCTCGCCCGGCGTCGAATGAACGTGATCTGGGCCATGCTCCGCGACGGCACAACCTTCAACCCCGACACCCCTCAACTCAGCTTGACAATCTGATTGAGAATCGCACTGCAGGAGGTCCATCGGATCCACGGGGACCGCGTAGCCGCCGGCTGTCGTCAGGCCGGTGTCTGCGGCAGGGGCGGTGTTCCCGCCCGGGTCGTGCACGTCGCTCATAAGGATCCTTCCGGTCGCTGCGGGTTCTTTCCACCGCCTCACCTCTAGATGCGCCCGCCCGCGCAGTCAGCACATTTCGTGACGTGTACGAGTGCGCGCCCACGGCCATCTAGAGGTGAAGGCAGCCGTCCGGCATCGCCTTGGCAGTAACCGACGGGAGTTGACCAATGCAGCAGACGCAACGCGGGAAGGCGTCAGACGTGCACCGACGGACCACCGGAACGTTCTTCTGGCGTGCGACTAGCACGGGAGTTTCCGCCATTGCGGTCGGCGGCTTCGTGCTGTCTTTCTCGACGCTGCGCGACCTTGCGATCCGCAGCGGCATCCCTACGGAGCTCGCCTTCATCTGGCCGCTGATCGTCGACGGATTCATCCTGGTCGCCACCGCGGCCGCGTGGGCGCTGCGCAACCAGGCGCGCGGCACCTGGTACCCGTGGGCGGCGCTCGTCCTGTTCTCAGGGATCAGCGTTGCAGGAAACGCACTGCACGCGAGCATGGTCCGCACGGTCGATGTGAACTACTGGGTCGCCACTGTCGTCTCCGCGATTCCCTCGGTCGCGCAGATCCTGGCTTCCCACCTCCTGGTCGTGATGGCACGCGCGAGAGAGACCCAACGACAGGTGAGCCAGGAGACAGCGTCGGAGGGCACACCTGTGACCACGCACGTCGCCCCGGCGGAAGATGCACGCCCCGCGGTCGACTCCGCGATGCGCCGGCCGCTAGAAGCCGTGATTACCGCTGAGCAGCCCGCGGCGGCCAGGGTCCCGCGGACGCCGACCGTGGCGGCCGAAACGAAGCAGGGGGCGTCGCCTGTCGATGACGACCTCGCCCAGCTGGCGGCGCGGGTACGGGAGGCGCGCTCCGGCGGCGAAGAGGTGAGCGGCGCGCTGGTGGCGCGACTCGCTGGTGTCTCCGAGCGCACGGGACGTCGGCGCCTGACAGACCTGCGGAGCGCGTTCCCCGACCTGTTCACCGAGCCGGAGGAGGTGTCGGCATGAGCCTGCTCACCCTTTCCGCTCCCGCGATCGGGGTCGACCGGATCGAGACCGCAGTCCGAGCGACCAGGCCGTTCGTCATTCGTCGCCTGCTCGAGGCGGGATGCGGTGGCGAGGTCGACGGTGCCTTGCAGGAGGTGCGGGAGGTGCTGTGGCGACGCGCGGGCGATTTCGATCCGGCGCGCGGAACGCTCGATGCCTACACGTTCGGCATCGCCCGCAACGTCGTGCAGGCGACGGTGCGAACCGCGTACCGGCAGCGTGCTCAGGTCGATCTGCCGGGGGAGAGGACACCTGGACTTCTCAGACGGATGATCCGCTGGAATCCATGGTGGATTCCTTCGCGCAGCGACGCCTGCTGGAGTACATCGCCGACACGGTCAGCGCACGCGACTGGGAGATCGCCACAGCATTCGCGCTCGACGAGGACGCATCACCGGCTACGGTCGCGGCCGAGTTCGGCGTTTCGGACCGTCAGCTGCGCGCGTCTCGCGCATGGGTGCGACAGGTGGCCTCCACCGCGCGAGCCGCGCTCGAGGCGGCGGATGCCGGAAGGAGGCCTGAGCGTGCGCTCATCCTGGGCTGCTTGCCCGACAGCGACGGTCTGAGGACTGTCGCTGTGTTCGTACCCGCGCTACAGCACGCGGTCTCGGTGATCGCAGAGCAGACGGGGTTGAGTGAGGGCCGGGTCCGCTCACGGCTTCCCAAAGCGCGGGTGCTGCTGCAGCTGGCGGAGCGCATCCTTGGT
The DNA here is from genome assembly GCF_050990935.1 of Streptomyces sp. L7. Taxonomy (GTDB): domain Bacteria; phylum Actinomycetota; class Actinomycetes; order Actinomycetales; family Microbacteriaceae; genus Leifsonia. Next base: position 62,324 of record NZ_CP194646.1, read on the forward strand.
ACGGAGGGCTGCTGATGGCGGCGCAGGCGGTTGCCGTCGCCGCAAAGGCTGCTGTGACCATCGCGAAGTCCAAGCGTCTCCGCAGGGCCATTGGCGTGATTCTGATCGCGTTGCTGGTCGGTCTGATCATGTTCGCGGCGCTGCCGGCGTTCATGGTCGCCCTTGTCGCTCCGTCCGCGTCGGCACTGACCAGCGCCTTCTGCAATGCTGCCGGGGGCGCCGCCCCCGGCACGCCGCAGCCTGTTGCGCTCACCCCGCAGCAGACGGCGCTAGTGGCCCAGATCCGGCAGGCATCCGTCGCCGCATCGGATGACCCGAAGGCGCAGCTGGCAGCTCTCACCGCCGCGTTCGTCGCGACGGGCCTCGTCCCGCCGACGGCGCCCGCCACAACGGAGGACAGCCCGATCGGTGTGTACGGCCTCACGGCGCGATCCGGCTGGGGAACAGGCGACTCACTCAGCGACGCCGGGAAAGCGACGACGCTCATCTTGAAAGGCATCCCCGGCAAGCCGGGCATCCTCGGCCTTCCCGCCTGGAGCACACTCCCGTCAGGACGCTGGGTGTCAGCCATCGGGATCAACAAGACGCCCGACCAGGTCGCCGCTGCCGAGACAACAGCCCGGACGGTTCTGCTCCAGGTGGACCCCTCGTTGAAGGAGGAGGACCTACACAGTGGGAGCGCGTGCGGTTTCGTGCCGATCACGGGCGATGTGAAGGCGCTGGCGACGGCCCTGATGCCGGCGATCGCGTCGGGCAAGCTGTACGGCTATTCGGGGATCGACCAGATCAAGGCGATCGCCGACGGGACGGCGACCGCGAAGTGCGGCATCGACGTGCGCATCTTGCAGATCGTGACCGTCGCGGTGAACAACTTCGACAAGGTCGGAGTCAGCGACATCAACCGGTACTGCACCGGCTCCCTCGAGGGCGCGGGGAAGGAATCGGCGCACTACAAGGACGGTGGCGGCCACGCGGTCGACTTCATGACGCTCAACGGCAAGGCGATCAACGGCGCGGATGGTTACTCGCTGCAGCTGATCCGGATCCTCGATCCGATTGTGCCGAAGGGATCTCGGATCGGCCAGGAGGATGTGCGGGCCTCTCACGGCGTGAGCATCGTCACGCAGAACTTCACCCAGTTCGACGACAGTCCCGACCATCTGCACGTGGACGTGCTGTGGGCCAAGGGCGGGCTGCAGCTGCCGGGATCGCCGGCGCCTACCGGGTGACGCGCGGAGCGGCCGCGGCCGCGTTCACCGACTGCCAGTATCGGGCGGCGGCGACGTCGCGCCGGTACTGGCGCTTCGGCTTGTTGACCTCCCAGAAGCCGAACCCGACGAGATGCAGCACGAACGTGGTGGCCGCGACGACTGCGGCCGGGACCATTGCGGAGTCGGTCACCGCGGCAAGGATCAGCGCGGTCATCACGACGGCGTGCAGGAGAAGCCAGCCGACCCAGTGCGTGAGCGCCCAGATAACCGTGAGCAGCACGGCGATAGGCCACAGCGGCGGCAGCAGCCAGAGCAAGGGCTTCACGGGATAGCGCATGTCAGAAGTGTCCCATTATCCACCGACGAGCACGCAAGTCTGCGCGCCGCTTCCCTCATCGCGGAACAAGTACCAGTGAGGGCGCCCACCGCCCAGGAAGGAGTACCCATGAGACGCATCATCGCCGTCGCGGTCGCTGCAGCGTTGGGCGTGGGACTGACTTCATGCGCGTCACCCACCGATGCGCAGAAGCCGACCGCCAGCCACAGCACCATCCCGAAACCGACACCGACCAACACGGGATCCGCGCAACCCGCCGATCTCGCCTCCACTAGCGACCTCGGTGTCGCCGTCTACGACGCAGGCACCTACTTGACGACGAAGGACTCCGGGTTCGCAGGCGAAGGGTCCAGCACGGACGCATTCCCGGTGCACAGCCGAGCGCAGATGGTCCGGGTCTCGCTCGACGGCTCCTCACCCGCCGGCGAAGTCGACGTGACCGGGCTCACGGTGAAGGACTCCCGCTGGGAGGGCGACCCGAACCTGGCCGTCCTCGACACGAACGAGGGTCCGGCACACGCCCGATCGCTCGGGCTGCCGTGGATGGCGGAGGGAGCCTTCGACTCTGCCAGCAAGTGGAAGTTGACCAACCACAAGCTCGTCAACTTCCTGCTCGCGTTCTACGTCCCCACCTCGGCCACCGTCCTCCACCTGGTGGTGGACGTCCCCTCCCAGCAAGTCCCCATCACTCTCAACGTCACGCTCGCAAGCGACTGATCGAAAGGAAACCCATGTCCGTCTCTCACCAGCTCCACGCCCGACTCATCGAGTCGTTCCCGACCGACGTCAACGTCCCGCAGCCTGCCCCCGACTTCAGCGGACCCGGTAGCGGAGCGTTGCGGAAGCTGTCCGGTCAGGTCCTCGGCTTCTCCATCACCGCGGCAGTCGTGTTCGTCATCCTCGCGGCCGCGCTCATCATCGCTGGCGCGATGAGCGCGAGCAGGAAGTTCCTCATCATGGGCTTCACCGCCCTTGGATGCGCCGTGTTGGGCGTCATCATCGCTCTCAACTCGGCGAACCTCGTCAACTGGGGCTCCGGCTTCGGTCTGTTCAACTGACGGGACGGGTGAATCATGCTGCGACTCGAAGGATTCCCCGAGCCGAACTTCGGCTGCTTCCCCACCGACATCCCCTGCATCTCGCAGGAGACAGTCGCCCGCATGCTCACCTCCACGCTCAACGGGCTCGGCAACTTCATGACGGACATGCTCGTGGGCGCGTTCAAGGGCTCACGCCTGGGGGACAACAGCTGGACGATCGCAGATCAGCAGTTCTGGTTCTGGATCGCCGTGATGGGCCTCGTACTCACGTGCGTGGCGGCATTTCAGCTGATGCCGGCGATGATCCTCGGGGACGTCAAGCGCATGGCGCAGATCGGGGCAGGTCTGGCGTTTTCGGTCCCGGCCAGCGTTCTCTTGGTCTGGTTCATGAAGCAGATTTCGGCGGTTGGCAACTCGGTCACTGACGCCATCACCAACGCCCTGCAGGGCGAGGGTCTGTCGGCGGCGATCATGCGAATGTTCGGCTTCCGAATCGTGACCGATAAGGGCTCGGTGAACGTCGACGGTGCGCTCATGAAGATGACCGGGGGAGTCCAGGGGGCACAGGTCATCGGTCCGCTGTTGGTCTGCCTACTGCTGCTGCTCGTAATGACCCTGGCCGCAGTCTTCCTCTACATCTCCATGGCCCTACGGGCATTCGGCCTCCTCGCCCTGGCCGCGATGGCTCCCGTTGGAACGATGATGATCGGTCAGCCGAAGCTGGCCGTATGGGCTGTGCGTTGGGTCAATCTCGCTGTGGGCTTGATACTCGCTGAGCCGTTGGCGGCTGGGGTCCTTCTGCTGGCGGCGCGGCTGCTCGGCAACGGCACCGACATGGGTCCGGTGATCGTGGCGATCGGCGCGGTCTTCGCTGCAGCGTTCGCTCCTGCTTGGGCCGTAAAGCTGGTCTCCTTCGCCGGAAATGAGGTCGGCTCTGCCATTCAGAACCGCCCGTCGACGACGAACGTCATCTACAAGGTCCGCACCATCACCGGCGGCGGATGGCTTCCGAAGGGCGCCAAATGAGCACGCTCGAGCTTGAGGACGGCGCCCCGCGCGTCCGGATGGGGCGGCGCGAGCGCAACGGCGTTCTGCTGGGTCTGAGCGCCGTGCAGATCCTGATCGCGTCGGTGACTCTGGGCATCGGCATGCTCTGGATGCTCATCGACACGACGTCGTTCTGGGGATACGGATTCCTGCCTGTCGTACTCATCGTCATTTTCGCGGTGGGCAGCTACCACCGCCAATCCTTCGCACTCATCACCTTCCAGGTCGCCGCGTACTACCTGCGAGTCGCCGCTGGGCAGCACAAGTTCATCCGGGATATCTGGGGAAAGGACGATCACGTCACCATGAAGAAGGGACGCGCACCCGCCGGCCGCACCGCTCCCACCCGGGAAGGACACTTCGATCTACCGGGAGCCAACGCCGCCGTCGTCACGTATCAGACGGACAACGCTGGGGCATTCACGATCGACGAGAAGGGTCGTACCGCGGCGATCACGCTCGAACTGATCAGCAGCGCGTGGGCCATGGAAGACCGCTCTCAGCAGAAGGCCTCGTACGACGGCTTCGTGGCCTGGCTGAGCAGCTTGGAGACCATCATCGGCCTGGTCGAGATGACCATCCGGGTCCGCGTCGACGCTCAGCCGGCCACAGAGATGGCCGAGTATGTGGTGGCGCGCGAGGCCGCGATGGGCGACTCGCACCCCATCAGCGATGAGCTGCGGAAGAACTACTGGAACGTCATCAAGGACGGCGCCCGCCGGTCGATGGGCTTCTCCAACCAGGTGACGCTCACCTTTAGCCTGCAGGCGCTGCGCTCGACCGTGCGCGCGAACGGGGAGGCCTGTGGGGCCTGGGCGTGTACTTCGACCAGCTCCTGCCCTCCATCGAAGAGAGCGCCAAGCGGTCCGGTCTTCAGCTGCAGGGGTGGCTGACCGCGCAGCAACTCGAGGCAGCCACAACGCGGGCGTTCGACCCAATCTCATTCACGGGACGTATGCGCGCGACGTCTCCCGATCAGCGCGTCGGAGTGCTGCACCCACCGGTCATGGGCATTCACGAGCACCGGGACCGGATCGAGATCGACGGGAGCATCCATCAGGTGTTGTGGATCGCCGAGTGGCCCCGGACGGAGCGCAACACGGGCTTCATGGAGAGGCTTCTCTACGCCACTGACACCACGCGCACCCTGACGCTTCAGATCCGTCCGGTCGAGACGGAAAAGGCTCTGCAGCGAATCGCACGCCACAAGACGGGGTTGGAGATGGCAAACATCCTCCGGGAGCGCCGGGGGATGCCGCGCAGTGCCGAGAAGGACCGCGAGATGCAGGAGGTCGAGGAACGCGAGGAACGCCTCGCTGATGGCTTCGCGGACGTCGAGTTTCGCGGCTTCGTCACCATGTCCGCGACCACGCGGGAGGAGTTGAACCGCGCGCGTACGTCGCTGGAGCAGACGGGTCGAAGCAGCGGTCTCCGCCTGACGCCAATGTTCTTCCAGCAGGCCGCAGCATTCAGCACTGCGGTCCTCCCGGTCAACGGAAAGGCCTGAGTCATGGTCAGCACGCATACCGCAGGATTCGTCCCTTCTGGTTCTCGCCGCGAGGCGGAGAAAGAGCGCAAGCGGATCGCCCGCGAACTGCGCAAGAGCACCGCAACGCCGCTCGAGTTCGTCACCGACTGGCCAGCCAGCAAGATGCCCGCGAACGGTAACCGGGGCGCTCACAACCTGCGCGGCCCGCGCCTGGCGAACCCGCCGGCGCACAGGGGCAGCTCGGACCAGGTGGGCGGCGCGTACCTCACCCTCGCTGCAACGGGTGAGCCGTTCACCGGGCCGTACATCGGTGACGACCTGCTTTCCCTCGGCCCGTTCTCATTCGACAGCTGGGACGCATACGCGGCCGGGAAGATCCGCTCCCAGTCCACCTGCATCATCGGCGTGAAGGGCACTGGGAAGTCGATGCTTGGCAAGTCGTGGGCCTCTCGGTCCATTCGGCTGGGCCGTAAGGTTGCCGTTCCACACGACCCCAATGGCGAGTGGGGGCGCGTCGCCGACTACGTCGGAGGAGTCACGCTGCGCCTCGGGCCCGGCCAGCCAGCTCGGATCAACCTCCTTGATCCCGGTCTCCGACCGAGCGGCATGAGCGAGGAGGACTGGAACTTCGACGTGCTGCAGTACCGCCGCCGGGTTCTTCGCGCGGCGATCGCCTTGCTGCGAGGCACGACCGCTCTCGCGGACGAGGAACACACGGCTCTGGACCTGGCGGTGGAATACGCGCAGGCGCGCAACACGGAACTGATCCTGCCCATGCTGTACGAGGAGGTGATGAACCCGGACGCGGCGTACGCCGCGAAGGTGGGAGACGCCGGCGTGCGCCTCGGCCACACGCTGCGTCGCCTGGTCGAGGGAGATGTCAGCGGGCAGCTGGACCGCCCGACCACCGTTCGCTTCGACGCGCAGACACCGATGGTCGTCGTCGACGACTCGGCTGTCTCCTCGGCGTCCGACACGACCCGTGCTCTGATCAGAATGGCGACCACGAACTGGATCGACCGTGGAACCCCGGTGGGCCGGGACCAGACGAGAATCGTTATTCACGAGGAGGCTGCTGCGGCGCTTCTCGGCGAGGTCGCGTCCGGTAGCTCTCTCACGGAACGAGTCGCGGATGAGAAGGTGGCGCGACACCACGGCAAGTCCAACTGGTACCTCATCCACCGCATCGCCGACTTCGACTCCCTGGGCGACGAGGGCTCTGCCATGCATTCGCGCGCGCTCGGCTTGCTGGCCGACTGCGAAATCCGCGTGAGCTACGCGCAGCACGTCGGGGAGCTCGAACGCAGCGCCAAGGTGCTCGGCTGGAACCAGACGCAGACCGAGATGGTCGGCGGACTCCGCATCGGAGAGGGGTTCTGGCAGATCGGGCAGAACGCCGAAGCGAAGGTCCGCAACGTCATCCACCCGAACGAGATGCCCCACTTCACCACCGACGCGAAGGCAGGTCAGCGCGGATGAAACAGTTCGCTCCCACACTTGTGTTCATCCTGCTGGGGCTCTGCGCGGTCGCCGCGGTCCTCACCGGGGTGGCAAACATCGCGTTCCTCGTGCAGTGCGGTGCCGCGCCCACCGGCGAGCACCCCTTCAGCGGCTTCGGATTCCTGCTGACCGCCAACCCCGAGGCCTTCGGCACTGTCCCCGTCGGCTGCACCATTGCACCCAGCAGCATCTACGTGACGTACCTCATCGCCGCCGTGCTGATCGGCGTCGTCGTCTTCGGCCTGGTGATGGGTTGGCACCACGTGCGGGACTCGGACTGGTTCTTCCGTCTCGAGCTGATGTACCGCGATGGTTTCGCGCGAGCGGGTGAGATTCGGAAGAACGTCTCTGCCCGGTCGCTGCTCCGCCGAGCGCGCCAGCTGCGCCCGGCCCTGAAGAAGCCCACTCCCGACCAGCTCGGCGTCCGCCTCGGGCGCGCACGCGGGATGGACGTGATGGTCAGCGTCGAGGACTCGATGGTCCTGTCTGCCGCCCCGCGGGGCGGCAAGGGCTTCCGCTTCGTGATCTCCTCAATCCTGGACTGGGACGGCCCGCTCATCACGACCTCAACGCGCAACGACAACCTCTCGGCAACATATGAAGCGCGCAAGCGGATGGGCGAGGTGACCGTGGTCGACCCGCAGGGACTCTCTGGCATCAAGTCCCGCAAGCGTCCCGCGCTGCACACCGGCTGCGAGGATCCTCTGATCGCCGAGATGCGCGGCCGGGCGATGATCGCGGGAAGCGCGCTCGGCCAGTCGGCAACGAACCAGGAATGGGCCGGCATCTCCGCCGGCCTTCTCGCCGCTCTGCTGCAGGCGGCCGCGCTCTCCGGAGAAGGCACCGCTGCCCTGCGCCGATGGACGCAGAACCCGGCACTGTGCGACCCGGCGATCGACATCTTGAGGGACCAGGGCGCGCCGGGCTGGTCGCAGATGCTCGAGAGTACGGTCAAGGGCGACCCCGAGCTGTTGGCGAACTCCTGGATCGGCGTTCGGGAGGCGGGCAAGCCGCTCCTGATCCCCGGCATCTACGACGCGCTTAGCCCTGAAGGAGACGCGGTGCTGGACCCGCGCGAGTTCCTCGAGGGACGCAACACGCTCTACCTGATCGGCACGGGCTCTGGCGCCGGCGCGACCGGCGGATACCTCGCCGCGATCCTGGACGACATCGTGGAACAGGCGCGCCGGAAGGCGCTGGCGTCGCAGGGCGGCCGCCTCGACCCGCCACTCGGTCTCATCCTCGACGAGCTCGCCAACATGTTCGTCTGGCCAGCGCTGCCCACCGTTCTCAGCGACGGTGGCGGCATCGGCATCTTCACGCAGGTCGTGTTCCAGTCGATGTCCCAGGCCGCAACGGTGTGGTCCGAGTCGGAGGCGCAGACCATCTGGAACTCCGCCATCGTGAAGGTACTGCTCGGCGGCTCGACCGACGTCCGGCACATGCAGGACATCTCGAACATGCTCGGGGAGCGCAAAGTGCTGCACCGGGGTCGCTCCTGGTCCGAGGAGTCGACCACGCACTCCGAGCAGCGGGCCACGGCACCGGTCCTCAGCGTTGACGAGCTGCGCCGCCTCCCCACAGGGATGGCGGTGCTCGCCTACAAGAACATCCGCCCCGTTCTGCTGGACGCCAAGGGGTGGACCAAGCGCTCGGACGCTTCGCAGATCCACGCCGACCGCCGGTCCACGGAGCTGGAACAGCTGAGCGAGTTCCAGCGTCAGTACGCGCGCCGGACGACCGATGTCTAACCGGCGACGCCCGGCGCGCGGCAACCGGTACCGCAGCGGCTACCTGACCTCGATCGAGTGGTTCCGTCGCCGTGCGCGGTGGTTTCGGGAGGAAGCCGAGACCTACGGTGTCGTGCGCTGTGCGGTCTGCCTCGGCCGCGGCACCTCGAGCACGCTTGAGCTGCACCACCTGGACTACCGAGGCGTCGCAGAAGTGCCCGGGGGCGGGTGGCGTGCCGGAGAAGAGCACGGCGACCTGCTTGCCGTCCACCCGGACCACCACCGGATGCTGCATCAGCTCTTGGACAGCGACAAGGTGCTCGGCAAGATGCGCAACCGCAGGGACGCCAGCATGCAGGCGATCGCGAAGCTGCGGCGTCGAATCATCCGGGCGGTGATGGCGGCATGAGCGGAGACGAGTTTGGAGACCTCCCGGTCGCGACTGGCATCCCTCTGAAGACGCCGGCCGCGTCTCCGGCGGCTCCGGGAGATGAGGACCTTCCGGCAACGGTTCTCGTCGTCAACTGGCGCACCCTCACGAACCGCGAGGCCGCGGAGGCCTGGGAGAAGTTGGCGGACTGGGTCGGCTGGATCTACAGGCGATACCCGCTGCCCGACGACGTGATCCGCAAGTGCTGGTACCGCCATGGAGGGGTCGTTGAGGAGCTTTCCGCGCTGCACGCGTGCTGGCAAGCGTCGTTCGATGAGTCCGACAGCGGCTACGGTCCGATCGGTTTTCACGAGCGTCTAGAGCTCGCGAGAAATCGACTCCGTACACTGCAGGGCAGCTGCGGTGAAGATCACGTCGAGGACCGCATCCGCGACCTGCCGTTTCCGTCCGACTGGTCCGACTGGACTCGTAAGAGCCACGCCCACCCGAAGCCCGATGAGAGGAACCCGAGATGACCGATGAACGGCTCGACCGTCCGACCGTGGATGTTGATGTCTTCCTGCGGTACGTGGAGCGGTTCACGCTCGCGGCGATCGACCGCTACACCGACGTCCCGACCGAGAGAGAAGCGCTGCGTCGGAACCTCTCGACCGGCGTGGAGCCGATCGGAGATGCTGACTGGGAGGCCTTGAGCGACGTCGCTGACGAGCTGATCGGCGAGGCGGCACAGGACCTCGAGTTCTCCGAGCGTCCGCGCAGCATGTGGACGACGTCGATCGCCCAAGCGGTCGTCGAGGCGCGACTGACGCAGGAGGAGCGAGAGGCGGCGATGCAGGTTCGGATCGAAGAGCTCTCCGCTGAGACCGGGATGCCGACCATCAGCGTGGCCGAGTGGCAAGGGTACGTCGATCGCGCTCGGGATGTTGACAGCGCGGAGGCACGCGCGATCCCTGACGTCCAATGGGATGCGGTGGTGGATACTCCTGGGGCGGAATTCGGCTTCGTCAGCCTGGGGAATCCACGCGGAGTGGATGAGAGCGCGTTGGCGAAGTCGATCGCGCTTGCCCACGACACTCGGCCTGGTGGCGCAATCACGTTCGAGAACGAGAACCGCCGCTGGGACTCGGTCTGGCTCACACGACGAGACTACGTCGAGGCGGAACGGCATCAGCGGCTGCAGCAGCTGCGTGAGGCGGGTGTGGCGGTCATTCCCGGTTCCCCGCAAGCCCGCTTCCTGACTCGCGACCTGCGGGATCCTGATCCGGTTGTATCGCGGCGTGAGGTGGCCGAACGGCAGGCGCGATACGGCACCCCGGCGGCATCGGCCGATCCTGCACGGCATGACGGAGATGCTCGCCTCGAGCGTGCGGCTGCAGAGCGTCGCCCACCGGAAGTCGACCCGTCGCGGATGTCGCCGGCGGTTCAGCAGCAACAGCAGCAGCGCACGTCGCTGTTCCGACGTATGAGTCGTCGCTAGTCCCACAAGACAGATGCCCCGGAGCCAGGTTGGTTCCGGGGCATCGTCCGTTGTGGAGGCGATCGCGATGCTTGCTAGCGGGCGCGGGGGCCAACCCGGCGGGCTGTCGGGCGGGCGACGGGTCCGGTCGCAGCAGGGTTCGCAGATCCGACCGGCCGCGTAAGGACCGAGGATGCAGCTTGCGTCCGTTCGTGGTTCTCGGCCGCAAGCTCGTCGACGGTGAGACGGTCGCGGAGTGCCTTCTCCTGCTGCATGAGTTCGAGGGACCGCTCGGCGGTGCGTCGCGCGGCCGCGAGGTCATGCAACTCTTCGTGTGCCTTCTTCACGCGGTCGCGGAGGACGTGCAACTGATCGGCGACGTCGGGGTCGAGGGTCTTGCCGTGGGTGATGGCGTCTTGGGTGCTGAGCTTCTGAATGCGTTGTTCGGCCACGGTGATGGAGTCCTGCAGCCAGCCGGTGCGGGCGCGGTTGTCCTCGAGGGATGCGTCGAGCGCGACGGTCTTCTGGTCGAGGTCGACCAGGTGACCGACGGGGCGCTCGGTGCTGTTCCACGCGGGGATGGGCTTGGTGACCGGTGCGGCGGGCCGGGCTGCCCGGTGCAGTTCGGTGCGGGCGGCGATGCGGGAGTCGTCGACGGTGAGTTCGGCGCGGCCGCGGCGCATCGTCTCGACGAGTTCGTCGACGACCTTGTCCTCGTTCGCGGCGGTGGAGACGTAGGTGTTCTCGTACTTGCCTCGGGTGACGCCGACGTAGAGGCCGGCGGCGTCGACGCCGGGGCCGGTGATGGATGCCCAGTTGGTTTCGCCCTGCTCGCCGTGGACGGTGGAGGCGTAGGCGAGGTGGGCGTGGTCGGCGAAGTAGTCGGCTTGTACGGTGCGGGTGACGCCGTTGGTAGCGAGGGAGGCGAGGCGGACGCTGCCGTCGGCGCCTATGGCGTCGACGGTCCAGAGGTCGCGGTTGTTGACGCCGGTCTCGGCGTCGTTGCGGCGGGTCTGGACGGTTTCGCCGACGTAGACGGCTTGGCCGTTCCGGGCGAAGGTGACGCGGGTGGGGTCGAGTTCTCCGCGCTGCAGGCGGCCGGCCTGGATGGCTTCGTTGATCGCCTGGGCTTCGTCGTTGGTGGACACGACCATGGAGACGGTCTCGCCGGCCTGGGTGAGTTCGCGGTGGCGGTCGACCATGTAGGTGAGGACGGCCTGCTGGTCGGTCACGGTCACGACGTGGCCGCGGCGGATGAGCTCGGCGGCAACGGCGCGGGCTTCTTCGTCGTTGGCCGGTTCGCGCAGCTTCTTGGTCAGCTCGGCGTAGGCGTCGTCGCGGACCGGGTTGCCGTTCTCGTCCAGGACGGGGTTGCCGTTCTCGTCGAGCAGCCGGAACCGCTGGACGGTCTCCAGCTCGACGCGGGCGGTGGCGAAGGTGCGGGCGATCGACATGGCGCCGGAGTGGCCGACGGGGGAGACCTGGAGGTGGTCACCGATGAGAGCGATCTGTGCTCCGGTGGATTGTGCGAGTAGCGCGAGCGCGCGGGCTTCGTGCAGGCCGAGCATTCCGGCCTCGTCGACGACGATCCGGTCACCGGGCGCGATCGGGTAGCGGCTGGGACCGGTGTAGGGGCGGTCGGCGAAGGCGGACTGTTGACCGGGGGTGACGTGCTGCCAGACTGTGTTCCCGGCAACGTCTTCACCCCAGAACCAGCCGTGATCGCGGAGGAGTGCGTGGACCGAGGAGGAGACGGTGTCGGTCTCCCGTCCGGCGACGTTTGCCGCCTTCTTCGTAGGGGCGACGATGAGGCAGCCGCGGCCCTGGTCGTCGAGCAGCTTCTTGGCGACCTTGAGCATGGTGGTCTTGCCGGTCCCGGCGGGACCGGTGATGGTGACGACCTGGTCGGTTCCGGCGACCGCGGCCGCGGCGTCGGCCTGCGCAGCATCGAGGCGGACGCCCGGCTCGAGCACCTCGTCCTGGGCGGCGTCGACCAGGTCGCGCTCGACGACTTCTCCGGGGGCGGAGAGGGTGGCGTACTGGCGGGCGACGTCGGCCTTGAGGGCGAGGGTGGCCTGCGACATGTACCCCTTGATGTGCGGGGGATGACACCGTCCGCGGCCAGCAGGTTCACGGACAGGCCGCCGACGGCGCGGGCGGTCACGTCCTCGATCAGCTCCTGGAGGGCGTTGCGGTCGGCGATGACACCGGACGCGGCCACGGCGCGGGTGACGCCGGCGCGGACATCGAACAGGCTGTAGCGGCCGCCGGTTCCGGTCGCGCGGGCGTCGGCGTCGGCGACGCCGGTCGCGGCCAGGATGTTCCGGTCAAGGTCAGCGATTGTCCGGCCGGTCAGGCGGGCTTCGTCGCGGGTGGCCGTGACGGTCGGGTCGATCGTGGTCAGCTCGTCCATGACCGTGGCCGCCCAGTTCGCTTCGTCCAGGTGGCCGGGCTTGTTCGGCCGGCCATGGGCGTACGCCCACTGGTCGATCGCCTGCAGGTCCTTGGCCGTGGGCTCCTGGCCGGGGTGGGCGGCGTGCCACTCAGCAAGCTTGACCGCCCGGTTGGCCTCGATCTGGTTTGACCGGCGGGACAGCGGCCGCACCAGGTGGGCCAGCTGCTCGATTTCGCCGTCCGCGTTCAGGGTGTAGCCCTTGGCCGCGAGGGCGGCCAGCCACTGCGGGTCGGTGCGGGCGGCGAGGTCACCCTCGGCGTTGATGACCGTCTGGAACTTCATGGCCACGCGGGAGTCAACGTTCGTCCACCGACCGTCTTTACCCAGGACCTTGATGTTCAGCCACAGGTGGCGGTGCTTGTGCGGGTCCAGCGCGCGGGACCGTTCGTGGTTCAGCTCCACGACCTCGATGCGGGAGAGGTCTTCACGGATCGCGCCGGCGTGGCCGCGGCGGGCGTTGAGCTCGCGCTGCCAAGCCAGGATGGTGCGGTCGCGGAGCCGGTCCATGAGGTCTTCGTAGGCCAGGTGGATGTCCGCGTCGATCATCGCGGCGAGCGAGAACGACTTCGAGGAGTTGATCGTGGCGTCCAGGAGGAGGTCTGCGTTCGCGCCGCCGACTTCCTTGCCCCGCAGCACCCCGTTCTCGGGGTCGCGGCCGGAGATCCACGCTTCGAGCTTGTCGCGGTCCAGCACGTCGCGGCGGATGATGCCGTCCTCGACGATGTGCCGCAGAACGGCGTCGTCGGCGTACCCGGCGGCGACGATCGCGCCCGACTGGGAGGCGTCGCAGGTGCCCGCGAGGGCGTAATCGAGGGCCTGCTTGACCCCCAGGGAAGCGACTCCGCGCTTCCATCTCGCCATTCCGCCGCGCACGCGAACAGCGTAGCGCATCACCTTGGTGCCTGCGTGCATCAATGTGTTTCCGTCGATTCCGTCACCCTCTCCGGTGCCTTCGTCATCCCTCCCATCTCGTGGTCTCGTCTCCCTCCTGATCACTTCGTTCTTCTGCTCTGGTTCCTCGCTCTCGTCCGTGCTCCGTCGCGGACGGTTCTTCGTCGGGGGAGCGCGAGGGGGTCGCCCCTCGCCGGGCCGCAGTGGCGGCTCGCAGCGCGCACGGGTCTGGGTCGAGTGCGCGGGCGCGCCCATCTAGAGGTGAGAGAGCTCGCACGCGAATCGCGATGCGGGGGACCGAACGATTGGAGGAGCGGTGGCGATCGCCAGCGAATACGACGTGACGCACAAGTGCGGCCACACCCAGAAGCACGACCTGAGCAGCCTGCCGGCGGGCGACCGCCAAGGCCGGGCGAGCTGGTTGGCCACGACGGACTGCACAAGCTGTTTCATCACCAAGAAGAAGCGAGCGAACACCCGGCAGCGCAATAAGCAGCGCGACGGCGAGGTGCAGGCTGCGCTCGAGGACGCCGAGCGCGACGGCCTGCCGCCCTTGGCCGGCACGGCCAAGCAGACGGACTGGGCCGTGCGGATCCGGCATGACCTTCTCCGGGACGCCTACGACCAGCTCGTGGCCGGCGGCGGGATGACGGAAGCCGATTACACGACGGCCATCCTGGAACCGGCCAGACTCGTTGGCCGCGCCGGGTGGTGGATCGACAACCGGCACACTGAGGTCGCGGACCTGGTCGAGATCCTCGCGGACAGCGGCCAGGCGGCCGAAGCGGTCACGAACGAGAACCCGTTCTGATGGCCACGGCCAGCGCAGAGGCATCGAACGTGACCGGCCTCCTGGACAACATCGGAGGCGGGAAGGCCGCGATCGTGGAGCGTCTGATCGCGGCCAACGCTCGGGCGCGAGCGACCGGCGAAAGCGGATCGCCGGACTCGAACGTGGCGGCGTACGCGGCCGCGGTCACGACGACCGATGAAGCACTGCTCGTGGACCTGCTGACGCAGATCGGTGTCCGCGGTTCCTGGAGTCGCGCCGACCTGGTCGTCGGCGCGCTCGAGACGACGTCTCTCGTGGTGACCCCGACCGTTGGGGGCGCATTCCGGCTTGCCGGCTATCCGTCCCGTGTGAGCGAGCTCGCGTTCGGCCGGGGGCTTCTGGCGGCCGGCGACCAGGGGGTCTGGCTGACGGCCGCCGGCCATGCCGCGGTCAACGGCGTGCGCGAGGTGCTTGGATGGCCACCGCTTCTCGTACTTCGGTAGCGACGACGGCATGGAGAAGGGCCCGGGTTTCGACCCGGGCCCTTCTTCGTCGTCATAGGTGCTGGATGGTGCGCCTTCGGAGCTCGAGGCGCGTCACGAGCTGCGGTGCGGTCGCTGCGCTCGGGCGGACGGTTCCGCAGAAGGCGCACGCCTTCGCGAAGGTGACGACGTCGACCAGGTCGACGATGCACGGGAAGGTGGCCGCGTATCCGCACTTGGGGCAGGTGTCCTGCGGGGCGCCGGCGTTCATGCCGCCGCCAGGGTCTGGATCAGTTTGGAAGCGGCCGCGCGCGAGAGGGCGCGCAGTGCGGCGAGGTCGATCGCCCCGTTGGCCGCTCGGTAGGGGCCGGGCTGCTGAGCAACCAGTCGCGAGAGGTACCGGAGCTGGTTGGGGGTCGCCGGCTCGTCGGCTCGGTCCGCACGGGTCTTCGTCTCACGGGTCTGGTTTGCGCTGGGCGCCGCGACCTGAGAGGTGCCCGGGATCCGGACGGGGACGTCGCCCCAGGCCTCTACGGTCGACTGCGGTCGCGCGGCGAGCTCCGCCTCGAGCTTCTTCCGGTGCTGGGCCGCGTCCCAAGCGCGCTGCTCGGCGGCCGCCATTCGCTGCCGCTCCTGTCGCGCCGGCACGGACCGAAGCGCCTCCAGCTCGGCGCGGGCGGCGGTGATCTTCTGCTCGAGCTGCGCCCGCTCTTCCAGCGCGATGCGGACGCCAACGGTGTAGAGAGTCAGGCCGGCGTTGGTGAGACGGCCAAGCGCGAACGGCGCGCGAACCGTGGCCAGTTCGCCGCCGCCGAACTCCGCCGGGGCGGGGTGGATGGGAAGGCGCTCTTCTCCGTCGAGTAGCTCAACGCTCTCGTCGACATTCGCCCGGTGCCAGTGCCAATCTGCAGCGGCCCGGATCCGGTCGAGCTCGAGGTAGAGGTCCGCGAACGTCTCGCGGGTGTCGTCGATGCCGGCGCTGATGATCTCTGCCGGGGTGTAACGGTGGTAGTTCACGGATCTCTCCTCTCACCTCTAGATGGGCTTGGTCGCGCAGTCGGTCACTGGCAGCTGTCCTTACCGTTGAAGCGCGGGTCCGGGGCATTTGTAGGCTTCGGAACGCGCCAGGGTTCCCGGGCATGGCTAGCAGGCTGTCTGCCTTCCAATGGCTCGATGCGATTGGCCACCCGGGAGCCCGCAACGGCACGACCGCTAATTGAGAAACGCGAACCAATCGCTATGTAAGGACTTGCCGGCTTGGTCGTTGACGGCGCGCACCGCATCCACGAATAAGAAGGGACATCTGCGTGCCACAACTGTGGGCCGGAATCGACGCCGGAAAGACTCACCATCACTGCTTCGTCATCGACGAGGACGGCAACAAGCGACTCTCGCGACGATTCGCGAACACCGAAGCCGACATCCTCACCCTGATGGGCGACGTCGCTGCCGTCGCCGACGGCGACCAGCTGCTCTGGGCAACCGACCTCAACCACGGCGGCGCCGGACTGATGAAGGCCGTCCTTGCTGATCATGGGCAGACGCTGTTCTACATCCCCGGCCGCGTCGTCCATCACGCCTCGCAGACCTACCGCGGCGAGGCCAAGACCGACGCCAAGGACGCATCGATCATCGCCGACCAGGCCCGCGTCCGTCGTGACTTGGAAGCTGTCCGGGTGCCGGATGATGTCACCGCCGAGCTGAAGATCCTCAGCCACCGTCGAGCCGACCTCGTCCACGACCGCACCCGCACCATCAACCGGCTCCGCGCCTTGCTGCTGCACTACTTCCCCGGCCTGGAAGGCGCATTCGACTACGCCGCGACAAAGGGCCCACTGATCCTGCTGACCCGCTACCAGACCGCTACAGCGATGCGTGCTTCCGGCCAGGTCCGCATGACCGGCTGGTTGAAGAAGCAGGGCGTCCGACTGCCCGCCCAGATGGCCCTGAAAGCACTCGAGGCCGCCAACGCGCAGCTCACCGTCGTGCACGGTGAAGCCGCGGCCGCGGCGCTGGTGGCGAAGATCGCCGCTGACCTGCTGCGGCTGCGCGAGGAGCTCCTGCAACTCGACGCCCAGATCGAAGCGCGCCTGACCGAGCATCCGTTCGCACACCAGCTGATGTCCATCCCCGGCTTCGGGAAACGCCTCGTGGCCGACTTCCTCGCCTCGACCGGCACCGACCTGACCGCGTTCGGCACCGCCGCCCGATTCGCCAGCTTCGCGGGCCTCGCACCCGCCCCACGCGACTCCGGGAAGATCAACGGCAACCACCACCGGCCCCGCCGCTACGACCGGCGCCTCATGAACGCCTGCTTCCTCGCCGCGTTCATTGCCTCCACGAACTGCCCCACGTCCGCGGCCTACTACGCCAGGAAGCGGAAGGAGGGGAAGACGCACAAGCAGGCCATCATTTCCCTCGCCCGGCGTCGAATGAACGTGATCTGGGCCATGCTCCGCGACGGCACAACCTTCAACCCCGACACCCCTCAACTCAGCTTGACAATCTGATTGAGAATCGCACTGCAGCAGATCCATCGGGTCCATTGGGACCTCGTAACCGTTGATGGTCTCGGTGGCGTTGGTGTCCATGTCGTCATTCCTCCTCATGTTCTTTTGCCGTGAAGGCACGTAGTGCCGTTCAGGGAGAGCGCCTGGAGCGCAAGAGGTCGTGGAATACCGGACTGAGCGCAGCGAGGGAGGATATGCCGCGAAAGCCTCTTGCGCGCAGGGTGCCGACCGTAGAATGCCGCAGGCTTCACGGCAAAGAACTGGGCCGAAGGCCAGAGCAGGCGAGCGGAGCGAGCGCCCTTGCCGTCGTCTTGTCGACGGCGCCGGGTGCGGAGCGCCCGGCCCGGGGTTGGGTGCGCGAGGGAGGGCCGGCGGCCCTATCCCTCGCGGCCGGCCCGGGAGGCCGGCCCCGCCATGCAGTGGCCGGCCTGCCCTGGTTAGCTTGGCCGGTTGGGGTTGTAGGTGTCCGGGTCGGCATCGCCGGGGTGCTGCCGTCCGGTCGCGGCGACGATGTCGGCGATGCTCTCCAGGTAGTCGGCGGCGCTGTCCCATTCGGGGTTGGTGCCGAGCATCTCCGCGATCCGCGTGATGGCGAGCTCGTCGCTGATCGTGGGGCCGTCGGTGGTGGGGGTGGTGGCCATCTCGTTGTTCCTTCTCTCTGGGTCAGTTGGTGCGGCGGGTGGCTTTGTCGTATTCGTCTCCGAGCCCGACGGCTCGGATGCAGCGGACGCACACCGACTCCAGCGACCAGGGCCGCGTGAGCGTTGCCGCGGTGAGGCGGACGGTCAGCTCGGGGTCGATCACTTGGATATGCGCCCAGTTGTTGGGCTTCGGGATGCGCCCGCAGAGGGTCTTCGATCCGTCGTAGCTGAGGTGGGGGTGTCCGTCTCCCTTCCGGATGGCGACGATCTCGGCGGTCATGCCGCCTCCTGAATTTCGTCGGGGGTGAAGACGTCGGCGATCGTGTGCGCGGCCGCCAGGACGCGGGCGGCGGTCGCGCGGACGACGTCCGCTTTCCCGTCGGCCCATCCAGCGATGTAGCCGACGCTGTAGGCGCTGGTGTCGAATCCGAGCATCCCGGCAACGACGTAGGCGACGGACTCGGCTTCGGTCTCCATGCGGCCGCGGTGCGCGCGGTACTCGTCGACGTCGTCGACGTGTCCGAGAGTGATGTGCGCGGCCTCGTGAATGAGGGTCTTGGCGGCCTGCTCGGGCGCAAGCTCATCGTGCAGGACGACGGTGTTCTGCTCCGGGTCGGCGTAGCCGTTCGGGCCGTTCAGGTGTTCGGTGGTGACGGTCCACCCGATGGCCTCCAGGTGCGCGGTGAGAGGGACGAGTACGCCGTGGTCGTCGGTGCCGGTGAGCTGCGCGACGGGGTTGAGGATTTCTGCGCCGTCGATCGGGTCGGTCTGGTCGATGTCGAACACGGACAGAACGGGGAATCGGGTGAGACGCTTCTCCACCTCGTCGCCGGTCTCGGGGTCTTCCTCGGTGATCTTCTTGGTCGAGTACCCGAAAATCTTGATCGCCTTCTCGCCGCGTCGGACCTGGCGACCCTTCGCCTGCCACTGACGGAATCCCGCGACCGCGGATGCGTCGGGACGCTGGGAGAGGATCAACAGGAGGTTGTTCAGGCTGTAGGCGTGGAAGGACCGGGTGAAGTCCAGGAACTTGCGCCACTGGTCGCTGTCGGTGAGCTGCTGCACCTGGTCGGCGATCGAGGCGTGAAGGGCCTCTGCCTGTGCCTTGCGCTCTTCCGGAGTCCGGCGGGTGACCTGCTTGCCCATGATCGTGGTTTCCTCTCCCTCGTTGTTTTGCCGTGAAGGCACGTAGTGCCGTTCAGGGAGAGCGGCCGGAGTGCAAGAGGACGTGGAATACCTCTAATAGGTCTTGGCTGGTCTGGGATCGGCTGGCAAGCTGGTTTTGGTTCCGTCGGTGTGACTCTTGGAATACCTGTCCCGCGCTTGGTCGTGGTGACTTTCCTCCGGCCCGTCCGCCGACGGGACTGCCGCCGGCTCTGCCCGTTGCAGTGGCCTAATAGAAGGCTGTCCACCCTGGTGGTGTGACTCATTAGAGGTTTGCCCTGAAACGACTTCCCGGGTCGGCATGACCCTTGGGAGGAGAAGAAGGCGATGCCTTTGGTTGCCGAGCAGTACTCGCACGTCATAGGCGCGGACACTCACGCCCGCACCCATAGTTACGCCGTGATCGAGACGGTCACCGGCCGGCTCACGGCGCAGTCCACGTTTCCCGCATCCGTCGCCGGGATCCGCAGGGCGCTCGCCTGGATCGACCGAACCGCTCCCGGAGAGGTGCTTGCCGCTGTTGAGGGCACCGGCTCCTACGGGGCAAATCTGCACGCCGCGCTGCGCGAGGCGGGGATCCCGGTGATCGAGGCGCGACCACCGAAACGCACCGATCGGCTGCGGGGCAAGTCCGATGCGATCGACGCAGAAGCCGCCGCCCGAAGCGTTCTCGGTCGCCAGACGCACCTGCTCGCCACGCCCCGGGAGGGCAAGACCCGCTCGGCGTTACGGGTGTTGTTAGCGGCGCGGCGGGGCATGGACTCGCAACGCACCGCGGACAGGAATGCGTTGACGGCCCTGTTGCGCAGCGTCGATCTCGGTGTTGATGCCAGGCGGCCGCTCTCCGATCGTCGCGTCCAAGAGATCACCGCATGGCGGGTCCACCCCACCGATGACCTCGAGCAGGACATCGCCCGAACCGAGGCAATCCGGCTTGCCCGCAGCGTGATCACCCTCACCGGGCAGCTGCGTGAGAACCTCGAGAACCTGCGCCGACACAGCATGGCATTGGCTCCGGGCCTACTGGACAAACCCGGCGTTGGCCCGTTCACTGCAGCCGTGTTCCTCACCGCGTGGTCGCATCCCGGAAGGGTGCGTTCCGAGGCAGCGTTCGCCACCCTTGCCGGCGCCGCTCCGATCCCGGCCTCCAGCGGCAACACGATCCGGCATCGCCTCGACCGTCACGGCGACCGGCAGCTGAACCGCGCCCTCGACGTCGTCGCCCGTTCCCGGCTGGCCACCGACCCGGAGACCAAGGCCTACGCCGCCAAACGGCAAGCCGAGGGCAACAGCATGCGCGAGATCCGCCGCCTTCTGCGCCGCTATATCGCCCGCCAAATCTTCCGTGAGCTGAAAGCGAGCCACACCCCGACGACTTGACAGAACTCATAGATTCTCAATCTGTTTGTCAAGTCGCGGAGCGCGCGGCTATCGACTGTTGCTGGTAGGTGGTTCCATCGCGCAGTAGCGCCCAGATGACGTTGATCCGTCTGCGGGCGAGGGCAAGGACGGCTTGCTTGTGACGTTTGCCCTCGGCGCGCTTACGGTCGTAGTAGGCGCGAGACTCTGGGTGAGATCGGGCAGCGACCTCGGCGGAGACATAACACGCTCGCATCAGACGCCGGTCATAGCGTTTCGGGCGGTGCAGGTTCCCGCTGACCCGACCGGAGTCGCGGGGAACGGGTGCAACACCAGCGACGCCAGCCAGACGGTCAGCGTTCTCGAAAAAGCGTGTGGTGCCGCCAGTGGCGCCGATGAACTCGGAAGCCAGGAGCGGACCGAACCCAGGGATACTTAGGAGGGTCTCGGCCCATTCGTGGCGGCGAAATCGGGCATCGATCTGCGCATCAACGGCCTCCACTTCGTCCTTGAGCCGAAGGACTTCTCGAGCGAGACGCCCGACGATCAACGACGCCGCGTCTTGGCCGGCAACCACGGTGTGCTGTCGGTTCGCTGCTGCGACGGCGGCTTCGGCGATCTTCTCAGGTTGCCGGCAGCCCTCGTTCCGCAGCCAGGTCGTGATCCGGGTGACACCACTGCGGCGCAGCTGCGCGGGGGTCTGATACTTCGTCAGTAACACCAGAGCAGCTTTCCGCTGGGCGAAGTCGAAGCTGGCTTCCAGCCTGGGAAAGTACTCAAGTAGGGTGACACGAAGCCTGTTGATCGCACGCGTCCTATCCGCCACCAGGTCGGAGCGGTGAGCGGCGAGCATCCGCAGCTCGGTAGCGATCTCATCGCCTGCCCGGACTGGATGTAGGTCACGGCGCATCCTGGCCTGGTCTGCGATGATCGCGGCGTCTTTCGCGTCGGTCTTGCCGTCGCCACGATAGGTGCGGGCAGCGTGATGAACCGTCCTGCCCGGGATATAGAGCATCTCCTGACCGTTGGCAGCCAGCACTGCGATCAACAGGGCCGCGCCGCCCTGGTTCAGATCCGTCGCCCAGACCACCGGGTCACCGTCTGCCAGCTCGCTCACATCGCCGAGCAGAGCAAGGATCTCGTCCTCGTCGTTGACGAGATTCCGTGACAACAGCCGGGCTCCCGCCTGATCGATCACCACACAATGATGATTGGATTTGCCGGCATCGATCCCGGCCCACAATTGCGGCATTCTGCCCTCCGTTCACTCGGTGCGGGCTCCAGCGAACGACCACGCCTGCGTGTCCTTACCCAGCGATCTTGTCGCACGTCTCAATCAGAGGTCGAGTCGTTGCGGGACACCGGGCGGCCAATCTATGTCAGCCATCACCGCGGCGGAAGGGTCAAAGCCATACCCGGCATCCCTGGAGCGGTCGAGAGCCTACAACGACCCTCAATCCACACCCCAAACAACGTAAGGAAGGGTCGGAGTGAGTGAGCGCAGCGAGCGAAGGAGGATATGCCGCGAAAGCCTCTTGCGCGCAGGTCGCCGACCGTAGAATGCCGCAGGCTTCACGGCAAAAGAACTGGGGCCGAAGGCCTGGAGGGTGCCGCCGTGGGCGGCTCGTCGCGGCCGTTCCATCGGCCGCCGCCGGCGTCCGCCGGCTACTGGGGGAGCGCGAGGGGGCGGGTCCCCTCGCGGGGCCGACCGGAGGCCGGCCCCGCTGCTGCCCCGTCACCCCGGAATGTCGAGTGACTCGATCGCGTCGATGACGGCGAAGGTGTAGGTTTCCCAGCCGCCGATCATCTCGATCGCCAGCGACGAGCCGATGATGCTGTCGGTGTCGCGCAGACCGTCGGCCAGCTCGGTCTTGACCTCGTCGCGAACGAATCCGACGACGGCGAAGATGCCGGGGTCATCGTCGTCGTGGAGGTTGTCGGCTCCGCGGAGAACCTTGCCGTCGCTGGTGAAGTCGACGGTGAACTCGCGGACGGTCCCTTGATGCATTGCGGCGCGGTAGGCGGTCATGTCGTTGTCCTTTCGGGTGTGCTGTTCAGGAGCGGCGTCGGGGGGAGCGCTCGGTCATGAGGTCGATGTAGGCGACGGCCGGGAGGATGAAGAGGAAGGTGCCGAGCGCGACCAGGAGGGCGGTGCGGGTGCTCTGGGCCGCTGCGGGGTCGCCTGTGTGGATGAAGTCGATGAAGGAGGTCGCGCCGATGGCGAGAGTGATGATCTCGGCCAGGATGATGGCGGCGTAGCTGGCGCGGAAGACGCGCTGCCGGGTGCTCCGCGTGCGCCGTGCGGCGACGACGATGCGTCGGAGGGCGACGACCTCGCGCCGCGTGACCTGGGTGGCGGGAGTGCTGGTGTTCGTCATGTCGGTTCCCTTCGTGTCGTGAGCCGGGGCTGGGTGCCGAGCGGTCCGCTTCAGAACCCCCACCACGTTTTCTGCCGATTTCGGCCCGAAGGGTCGCTCCACGGAGACCGCAGCCGTCAAGGGTGCGCGCAGCGCATCCCGCAGGGACGCCGGAGGCGCCCTTTACGGCTGCGGGCGGAGTGGAACGCTGGTCCAGCGAAATCGGCGAAAAGATGGTCGCGCCGTAGGCGCTCCATTGCGGGCGCTCCGTCGACCGCGCCGGCGGCCGCCGGCACCAGGGGGAGCGCGAGGGGGCGGGGCCTTCTCGCGGGGCGTCCCAGCGGGACGGCCCTGGGGCGACGACCGGTCAGGCCGCCGCCCCTTCTGTTCAGTCCTCGACCGGCTCGTCGTCCTCGTCGTCGCTCGACTCGACGGGGGCCGGGTCGTCGTTCGGCTCGGCGTACCCGGCGGCGATCCGCTCGACCTCGGTGAGGTGGTATCCCCAGGACTCCAGCGTGAGCAGGTAGGCCTCGTCGGTCTTGTTCGGCTGTCGCCAGGAGAACTCGCTGGTGTGGTTCTCCCGACCCGAGAGGGCGACGGCGAGGTTGACATGCTCGGCTTTCGCCGGGTTGTTCTCGACCAGGGTCGCCGCCTGGTTGCGCTCGTCGTAGCCCTCCAACCCGAGCAGCTTGCCGAGGATGGAGCTGTGCTCGCTGTTGATCACCTCGTAGCGGAAGCGCGTGAGCGTGAAGGCGACGAACGCGTTCGCGTCGGCCGGGAGCTTCTTGCGGTTGACCAGTTCGCTCAGCCACTGCAGGCGGAGCTTGGTGGCGGAGCGCCACATGCGGTTGTACTTGACGACGCGGCGTCGCTCGCGGCGCTGGGCGTCCTTCTCGGCGTCCAGGCGCGCCTCGCGCTCCTCGTCAGTCTCGTCCACGGGGCCGGCGGTCGGGCGTGCCACGCTGGTGCCGATGCGCGGCTTGTGGAGCTCCGGGCTGCTGCACAGCTGGTCCAGGCGGTACCCGGTGTCCTCGGTTCCCCAGACCCGCAGGTAGTAGATCGCTCCGGGGCAGGTGGCGTGCGACTCGGCGTCGAGCGAGGGCCGCTCGTCCGCGTCGACATCGGCGTCGGTGAGGCTCCAGAGCTGGACTCCCGCGTTGTAGGAGCTTGCGATGGTCTTGCCCTCGGCCTGCAGCTTGGCGATCAGCGCCTCGGTGTGCTCATCGAGTTCGCGGCGGTCGCGGAGCTGCTGGGCGATGAATTCCAGTTCCTCCTCTTCGGCGTCCGCGATGGCGCAGAGGGCGTCCTCATCGTCGCCGAACTCGGCGGCATAGAGCGCGCGGTCGAGGGTGAGCTGGTAGGTGTCGATGGCGCGCAGCGCGACCTCGGACTTGGCCACCTTCACTGCCGCGTTGACATCGTCCTTGGACTGGCCGGTGCTGCGTGCGATCTTGGCGACGGAGACGCCTTCGAGGGTGAGCTGCTCGACGGCCTTGACGCGGTCGACCAGGTTGAGGTCTTCGCGGGTGAAGGTGCGGAGCTGGTCCAGGATGCGGTCTGCCTCGCTTCCGCTGTGGTCGCGGAGGCCGAAGACGGCGAGCATCTTCTCGACACCGGCTTCGCGTGCGGCGAGCAGTCGGCGCTGGCCGTCCCAGACGTACACCTCGCCGTTATCGCCGCGTCGCGCGCGGACCGGCTCCTGGACGCCGACCTCGCGGATGGAGTCGGTGAGGGTGTCGAGGCCGTCGAGGCGGGAGCGGACGTTGGGGTCCAGCTGGGCGGTTGCGGTGTCGATCACTTCGATGGTGATCGCGCCCGCCTGGATCAGGGCCGGGAGGTCGGTGTGGGCTTCGTGGGTGTTCATCGTGCGGTATCCTTTCGGGAGTTGGTCGGGCACCAAGGCACTTGCACTGTCTTGGTGCCCGACCTTTTTCTGTTCGATCAGTGGGCGGTGACGGCGACCGGTGTCGGCTCGACCGACGCCTCTCGCCAGGCGGTGACGACGGCGATCTGCTGCTCGGTGGTCAGCGAGGTCGGGGTGCCGTCGGTAGGGTCCACGCCGAGGAACAGGCCGCGACCGTGGATCGGTTCGGACCACTCGGGGTACGCCTTGCGGACCATGGCCGCGAGCAGGTGGTTCCGCTCGGAGCGGTAGGGGCCTTCGTCGTCGATCCAGACCTCGATGCCATCCGCGAAGCGCAGGGCGTACGGCTGTGCCGACTCCACCTGGTCTCGGATTCCGGCGGCCCGCTGCGAGTCGCTGGTGTTGTCCAGCTTCACGGCGCACAGGGTGTTGTCCAGGTCGATTCGGACGCCAGTGATGATCATTCGTTCTCCTTCTCCGTCGATCGTTTTTTGTTGCCATCTCGGCGAGACCTAACCTCTCCGCGGAAGGAGTGGAGGCCATAAGCGGGTTCACTGCGGAGTTGCGGGAAAAGTTTTGACGGATAAGGCGCTTGCGCCCCGACAAAAGTTTTCGTGCAACTCCGCAGCGCCCGGAGGGCGCCCCGTTGGCCGGAGCGACTGGAGCGGATAGGTTCGGGCTGCCGTGAATGGCGGCAAAAGCAAAGAATCAGTGCCGGCCTTGGCCGGCTCCGCTCAGAGATAGGGGTCCGCCGCAGGCGGTCCTCTTCCCGCCCTGGGCTCTGATTGCTGGGCGGCGAGGTCGGCGCCGAACTCGCCCCAACGAGCGGGAGGGCCGCCCCTCGATGGGGCGACCCTCCCGGCGGCGGCCGTCAGGCGGCGAGATCGAATCCGCCCCAGGGGCTTCGGCCTGCGATGTGGCGGGTGGCTCGCGTCGGGCGCTCGGTGCGGATCGGGGCACCGTCGAACTGCCACGCCTCGGGGTAACGGTCGAGCCATTCCTGGCCGCGGTGGCTGCTTTCGCCGCTCTGCAGCTTGATCCGCAGCGTCTCGGGGAGGATCGGAAGCGATCGCCATCCGGGCATTGCGTGGTCGTGCCATGCCTCGACGACGTCGTTCTCGTCGGCGGCGATCGCATGCCAGCTGCACTGTTCGCAGATCCCCTGGTGCATGAGGTCGCCGAGGCAGGTGCACGGGGTCTCCGACTGCCACCGGTGTCCACCGCACAGGTAGCTGTGGCGGAGGTCGGCGGTGAAGGAGACGAGGGTGTGGCCATTGGTGTTGGCGTGCGCTCCGGTGAGGCCGGTGCGGTTCCACATGTGGGAGAGCGGGACGCAGCCGAAGTGTCCTCGCTCGACCTGGTAGCGGCGGAAGGCCGCGTCGAACTGGCTGGGCGCGTAGTAGTCGGTCGTGAACCGCAGGGGCGCACCGTTCCAAGCGGGCATCTGCTGGACGTCGACCTCGCGGATCATCGCGTCGATGTCGAAGGTGAGCTGGCTCACTTGTTGCCCTCCTCGGCCTCGTACCAGGTCCACACCCCGGCGCCGATGGCGTAGAGGGTGACGTCGTCGACGTCATGTCCGGTAACCACCTCGGGCTGGTAACCCTGCGACTCCAGATCGGCGCTCTGCAGGATGTAGCCCTGCAGCTCGTCGTTCCATCGCACGAGGGTGCGGTACTCGTCAGGATCCAGTGCCTCCTGTGCGGCGAGGTCGGCCGCGAGCTGGTCCGCGACCTCGCGGGTGAACGACGGGAGGATCCAGCCGTTCCATCGGTGCGCGGCCACGGCGTGGGCGATGTAGACGCCGTCTCCGAAGGTGACTGGGACGTTGTGGCGGGCGGTTTCGGTGGTGTTCATGTCGTCTCCTTGAGGTTGGCGAGGGCCGCAGCGCGGCCCCGCGAGGGTGAGATGGTCAGATCGAGCGCCAGGCGCCGCTCTCGTCCCGGTACTGGATGGTGACCGCGCCCGCGTTGGGGGCGCCGTAGCAGAAGAGCGGCTGAAACTCCCACTCGACGGGGTCCCACGTCTGCTCGCGCTCGTCCTCGAGGATGCGCCCGTGGTAGTAGACGAACCCGTCGTCGTCGAGCATCCGGAAGGCACGGCCTTCCCCGGCGGCGAGCCGGTCGAGCGTGTCCTGGTGCGCGTCGCTCGGTCCCTGGACGCCGAAGCCGTAGCCCTCCTCGTCCTTCCGGGTGATGACGTCTCGTGTGATGAGGAATGCCATGTGCCGCTCCTTCCGCTTTGGTCCGTGGACCCCTGATCGTTCTTTTGCCGATTTCGGCGCGGAGTGCCGATCCGCGCAGCGGACGGCAGTCAAGGGTGCGCGCAGCGCATCCCGGAGGGACGCCGCAGGCGCCCTTTACGGCCGGCCGTGGAGCGGAACGCTGGGACAGCGAAATCGGCGAAGAAGATGCCGCGCCCGGAGGGCGCTCGTTCGCGGGAGCTCCGTCGAGCGCGCCCGGCGAAGCCGGCGTCGGGAGCGCGAGGGCCGTCCCTCGCCGGCGTCCTGGAAGGCGCCAGCCGCAGCTGAAGGGCTCGTGCCGCGCATAGAGGTAGTGGAGAACGCGCCCGCGCTCTCTCAGCTGGAGTCCCTGGGAACGGGTCGGAGCCGTCCGGTCCCACCTCAGTGGCTCGTGCCGCGCATAGAGGTAGTGAGAGCGCGTCGCGGTCTCCCGGCTCAGCTGGTCAATCCAAGTGCACCTGGAGGCACACCATGCAGCACACCGTTCTCATCAACGAGCCCAACGAGACGGTCACCAAGTTCGGAACCGACATGCGTGAGGTTGAGCGATTCAGCGTCGAGGGAGGGAAGGTGATGGAGGAGTACCTGACCGCGTATTCGCCCGCCGAGGTCTGAGCGAGAGGGGCGGCCCGTTGGGCCGCCCCCGCTCATCGACTGAACCGACTTCCTGCAGGCCGGGTCGGGCCCGTGGCGTGAGGTGAGTTCGGGAGGTGGTTGCCGCTGGCAACACCAGCGTGCGGTTTCGGCGGCACGTCGGGCGTTTGCGCGCGCTCTGTTCCCTCTCTCGCGTCCGCGGCGGCCAGGGCGGCGAGGTCTGCTTCGACGCGATCGAGTCGTTCCTGCGCGGCCTGCAGCTCGTCGGCGTACTTGAAGGGGCGTCCGATGCGCTGCTCGGCTTCCGCGATCGTCTCCTGTGCTTCACCGCGACGCTGCTTCTGCTCATCGAGCAGACGCGGCAGTGAGTTGGCGAGGTTCTCGAGCCGGGTGACCATGCCGGCCATGCCCTTGGTGAAGGAGTCGCGTGTGACGGCGATCGCCGCGACGGGCGCCTCCGACACCTCGGCGACGATCTGTAGCCCGAGAGTGCTGTACTGCGCTCGAGCGTTGATCGTGTACCCGCCGATCTCGGCCATCGTGCCCAGCTTGCGGTCGGTGTAGGACGGCAGCGAGGTGATGTAGTTGCGGTTCGCCCAGCTCTGCAGAGCGTCGGCTGCATCCGTGCGCTTGGTGACGGCGCGCCCGTCGATGATGGCCGCGAAGTTGTCGCCGTCCGTCGGGCGTCCCTTGGGGATCGCCGCCTCGAGTTCGGAGATATTCCTGTCGATGGCGTCGAGCCGACCGGTTGCCGACTTCTTCTGGTCGATCATGTTGCGCTGGCTGCGGGAGTGCGCCCGATTCAGGCGCTGCAGCTTGGCGACCTCATCGCGGGCGAGCGCCTGCTCGAGCAGGAGCGGGTTGCCGCTGGAGAGCGCCTTCGTCTCGGCCGCGGAAAGGGCGACGTCGCCAATGTCGTCCATCTCGCGCACGTCGAGCTTGCCGCGCATGATCTGGGCGATGAACTTCGCCTTCCGTTCAACGGCTTGCCACATGTAGGCGTCGAACGAACCCTCGACCACGTACCGGTGGATCTCCACCTCGCTGTTCTGGTTGCCCTGTCGGACGATCCGGCCGTCGCGCTGCTGGATATCGGCCGGGCGCCAGGGGCAGTCGACGTGGTGGAGTGCGATCGCGCGTGCCTGGACGTTCGTTCCGACGCCCATCTTCTGGGTGGATCCGAGGAGGACCGCCACGTGGCCGGCGCGGGCGGCGGCGAAGAGGCGTCCCTTCTCGGCGTCGTTCTTCGCCTGGTGGATGAACCGCACCTGGTCGGCGGGCATCCCGCCGGCGACCAGCAGCGACTTGAGCTCGTTGTAGGCGTCCCAGCGCTGCGGGTCCGGCGTCCCGAGGTCGCTGAAGACCAGCTGCAGCGCGCCGGGCACTTCGGAGAGCTGCCCGCTGACGGTGTCGGTGTAGCGGTTGCTGCGGTTGGCCTCCCAGATGGTGAGGATCTGCGAGGCGACAGCGGTGAGCTTGTTCTGGTCGGTTTGCTCATCGAAGCCCACCATGCGCATGTCGAGCGCGGCCTTCCGTCCATCGGTGGAGATTTTGAGCATGTTGTCGACCTCGGGCTTGACCATCTTGTTGGCCACCTTGTCGGCGCGCTCGGCGATGTTCTCGATGTAGCGCTGCAGCAGCGGGGTGGGCGCCAGCACGTGCGTGACGGGCAGCCGCTGCCCGTCAGGGCGTTCGCGGAGGTCCGGGGTCGGGAGGTTGAGGTCCTCCGCGGTCTTCACATCGGCGAAGACGTGCCACATGCGCAGCATCTCGGGGACGTTCTGGAACTTGGCGAACCTGGTCTTCAGGCGGAAGTTGCCGCCGCCGGTGGGTGCCATCTCCATCTCGGTCACGGTCTGGCCGAAGGTGGCGGCCCAGGCGTCGAAGTTGTGGACGCCGGCGTCGCGCAGCAGGTCCGGGCGCAGGTACCGCTGCATGACGTGGGCCTCGGTGACGCTGTTGGCGATCGGCGTGGCCGTGGCGAGGGTGGCGACGCGGCCGCCGTGGCGGTGGCGGAGGTACTCGAGCTTCATGTGCAGGTCGGTGGCCTTGCCAGCGCCGGCGATGGATGCACCGTCGATGTTGGAGTCCGTGGACAGGTTCTTGTACTCGTGAGCCTCGTCGACGATGACGTAGTCGATGCCGGTCGAGTCGAAGGTGATGCCCGGATCCCGGGGGCGGTCGATCATCGCCTTCTGCTTCTCCTCCAGCCGCAGCAGCTTCTTCTCCAGCTGCTTGGTGGTGAGGCGATCCTCGGCCTGCGAGCTTTCTACGACGGCGCGCAGCTCGTCGACGGCGCTCTGGATGTACTCCTGCTCGAAGTCGGGCGAGACAGGCAGGCGCTCGAACGCGGTGCGGGTGGCGATGATGGCGTCCCAGTCATTGGCCGCTGCGCGGGCGACGAACAGGCGGCGCTTGTCGCCGGTGAGGTCGTCACTGGATGCGGCGAGGATGCGTGCCTGGGGGTAGATCTGAAGCCACTCGCGAGCGAACTGCTCCAGCATGTGGTTCGGGACGACGACGACGGGCTTGGTGATGAGCCCCATTCGCTTGAGCTCGGTGGCGCCCATGACCATCTCGGCGGTCTTGCCGGCTCCCACTTCGTGGAAGAGACCGACCGCGGGCTCGGCGATCATGCGCGCGACGGCCGCCCGCTGGTGAGCGCGCGGGTTGAACGTGGCGGACATGCCGGGGAAAGTGAGGTAGTCGCCGGCGTCGGTGTAGTCGCGCAGCACGATCGAGTTGAAGCGGCGGTTGTACTCTTCCGTGAGCCGGGCTGCGCGGTCGGAGTCCTCCCAGACCCATTCGGAGAAGCGCTCCTGCATCTTCTCGGCCTTCTCGGTCGCCGCCTGCGTCTCCAGCGGATTCAGCACTCGGCGGGTGCCTTCGGAGGTCTTGATCTCGTCGTAGACGGTCAGGCTGCGCTGCTCGAGTACGGCCGCGGCGATGTCGGGCGCCGGCCGTCGGGTGGTGCCCCATTCGTCGGTGGCGAGAATCCCCTGCCGTTTCCCGCGGACGTCCCAGGTGCCTGGCAGCGGGTTCTCGACGGTCAGGGATGGGTCGCGCAGGATCTCTTGCAGGAACTCGAGGTGCGTGCGCTCGTCGATCCACACGGCGCCCATACGGGCCTGGATGTCCTCCATGGTGAGTGGTGCGGGGATCACCTTCTCGAGTGCTTCAACGTTGGGACGGAAGGCGGGATCCTCGGCGGCGGCCTGGCGGGCGGCGTCGAGCTTGACCCGGACGTCGCCGGAGAGGTACTCGGCGGCGGCGACCAGTTCGTGGCTTACCGGGTCGTCGTAGACGAGGGAACCGAGCGCTGCGCGCGCTTCCGCCTCTTCTTCACCGAGCAGGTGGGCGATGGTGGGCAGGTCGATGCGGCCCAGACGGTCGAGGCTGACGGCGATCGCCTCGGCTGGGGTATCGACTCCCTGGACGTCGGGCCGAGTGCTCACGACGCGCTGGGTCAGGATCGCGGCGGGCTGTGCGATCTGCTTCTCTTCGTCGAACAGCTCGAGCGCCATGACGACGGGGCCGAACGGGTCGGAGCGGAGGATGCGTGTGGCGGTCGGGGAGACCCGCGCCAGGGTCTCTTCTCCGGTCTCCGGGTCGACGCGACCGGTGTTGCGGAGGGTGAAGCGGTTGAGCGGCCCGTACTTGGCCGTGTAGGCGTCGTACTGCGAACGCAGGTCGCTGCGTGCGGCCGCGAGGTCTGCGGTCTCCTCGCGGGTTGCTGCCTCAGTCTCCAGTAGCTGCTTCGCGGTGTCGCGGAGTCGCAGCAGGTGCCGCAGCTCGACGGAGACCGTCTTCGGGACCTTCAGCGGGCGCAGGCTGCCGCGCTCGACGGTCGTGAACGTGTTATCCGGCTGCGCCAGGATGGTGCCGTCCCAGAGCGTGGCGTCGGCGGGCCGGTAGGCCGCGAGCTGCGCCTCGGAGCGCTCGGAGCGAGGGGTCATCAGCTGGCCGTTGTGTCGGGCGTCGGCGACGACGCTGTCCAGAGCGCGCTGCAGTCGTTCGGGCACGGTCGCCAGATCCGACGTCACGTGGAGGGTGTCGTTGCCGAACATGCCGGTGCCGACGCTCAGCTCACCGAGGATGTGCTCAGGGCGGGTGTCAAAGTACGCGTTGATCTTGACGACGCTCTCGCCCACCTTGTGGGCGGAGACGGTCTCCCAGATGTCGGAGCGGGGCGGCTCGCCGACCTCGCGGCGACGGAAGATGAGGAGGTCGGTGACGACCTCGGTGCCGGCGGTGCGTCGGTGGGCTCCGGTGGGCAGCCGGACGGCGCCGACCAGGTCGGCCAGCTTGTTCATCTCGCGGCGCGCGGCGGGGTTCTGCGCGTCCATCGTGTATGAGCTGGTGAGGACCGCAACCAAGCCTCCGGGTCGCGTGAGCGCGAGGGACTTGATGATGAAGTGGTTGTGCAGCGAGTGACGGCCCGCGTTGTGGATCGGGTCGTGGAGCTGGACGTTCCCGAAGGGGACGTTTCCGACTGCGGCGTCGAAGTAGCCCTCGGGAAGCTTCGTGTCAGCGAACGACTCGGCGCGGATCTCCGCGCCCGGGTAGAGCGCAGCGGCGATGGTGGCGCTGGTCTGGTCGAGCTCGACGCCGACCATCCGCGCGTCCACGGGTGCCATCCCGATGAAGGTGCCGGATCCCGCGCCGGGCTCGAGCACCGTGCCGCCCTGGAATCCGAGAGTGCGCATGGTCGACCAGATCGCCTGGACGTACGTGGTGTCCGTGTAGTGGGCGTTGATCGTCGTGCGGCGGGCCTGGGAGTACGCCTCCTCGGAGAGAAGCGACTGCAGGAGGGCACGTTCGGTCGACCAGTTCGCCTTGCTCTCGTCGAAGACGTCGGGGACGGCTCCCCAGGAGGAGAACCGCGACAGAATGAGCTGCTCGTCGGGGGTGGCCGGTCGACCCTCGCTAGCGAGCCGGTCGGCGACGCGAATGGCGTCGACGTTGGCGTCAAAGCGTGCCTTCGCGCCGCTCGGGGTGAGGTAGTCGCCGGCGTGCGGACGGAACGCTACTGGGGCGTGCTCGCCTTCCACCGAGCGAACCGTGCCGCCTCCGACTGCTGCAAGGTCTCGGTGCTGTTCAACAGGAACGTGTACGGCTGCTCCTGCTCCACCAGGTGTTGCAGGAACGTGCGATCCAGCATCCACTCCTCCGAGACCATCTCGATCGGCTTCGCCCAGTCGGCTCCGTCCCTGGTCGCTTCCGCCCAGTCCGCCAGCGAGTCCAGCGACGGTTGCGTTGCCGCCCAGTTCTCCCGCGCCTCCGCGTCCGTCTGCTCGGGCTGGACGGTCACCAGGTTCTCCCAGGCCACTTCCTCCGCCTGCTTCCGGGCGGCGTTCAACCGTCCGACCTTCTCCAGGTAGCTCTCGCCCTCCGCGTCCGGACCGGCCAGGGTCTGCTGCAGTTGGTCGACGACCGTCAACATCTCCTCGCCCAGCTCCGTGAAGTACGTCTCTGGATCCTCGATCTGCCGATACTGCGTCGGGGCTACCCTCCGCCAGTGCTCCTCGATCCGCGTCCCGTACTGATTCATCCGTTTCTCCTGCCGTTTGCTTGAAGAATTCGTCAAAGCTCAACTGGCCATCGACCAGCGCCGTCTCGGTGCTGCTCGGTGCCGCCTCGCGTGCGTCGGTGACGCGTGCATCGGCGGCCTCTTCGGCCAATCCCCACAGGTCCAGTTCGACCTGGTCGTTGGGGGTGGTCTTCTTGGGTCGTCGGCCAGCCATTCACTCGCTCCTCGTTGTCAGCTTCGTGGCCGACGTTAACAGAATCGAGTGGCTTTTAACAGACCCACTTTCTAGGGAAATCCCTGATTAGGACCGGTTTTTACGCTTAGCACCCCCTTATGCAGCCACCCTCGCGCCGCACGCATCAGTCGACTTCCAGGTAGCCGATCGGGCCTCCAGATGAGGTACGGATTCGGGACGCCATGATGGTTCGAACGTCGCTTTCGGACAGTGCAGGGGAGGCCCGGACGTCCAACTTGAGATTGTCGTCGAGCCGAGCCAGCAGGGCGCCGGCGAAGCGGTGGCGATCGAACTCTTCGTCGCCAAAGCGGCGATGGTCGACGTGTTCGTGAAGGAGATAGAGGGCCACCGGGAACTCGGCAATCGTCACCGCGAACAGTTCGTTGGAGAGGACGCGGGCGGGCTTGCAGCGCCACCACCGCAGGGAAGCGTCTTCCAGCTCGACGTCGGTCATGGCGACGTCGAAGCCGAGCCACCTGCGTGGGTCTGTCGGATAGACCGGCGGCGACGGCTCTTTGCTGTCCGTGCGCAGGACGGTCAGCTCGCCGCTGTCGAGACCCAGGAACGGGCGACCCTCCCAGCGTGCTACGTCGGCGTCGGTGGGCGCCTGGGGGAGCAGCCCGCAACGCATCATCTTGCGCAGCCCTCCGGAGGCGTTCACGTCCAGTCGGCGGGCAGCTTCCGCCCGGGTCACCAGCCTTGTCGGGTCAGCGTCGGACGAATTGCGCGGCGGCCTGATCGTAGGAATGGGCACTCGCTCCTCCTTGCCTTACACAACGCACGGTCGTGCGTTGTGTAAGGCACGGTAGCAGAAACGACGAATCGGCGCATTTGGAGCCAGCCGTCAACGCGCGAGGACAGTCGCCATCTCTGCCCAGTGGGTCGTCGCGCGCGGCGAGAGCATCTCGCGGCGCATCTCGAAGCCGGCGCCGAGGCGCATCCCGGCCATGCCGAGGCCGATCACTGCTTCGCCATGGCGACGGTGGACCTTGTCCAGCAGCTCACCGACGCCGCGGTGGTCGTAGCTCGGCTGGAACATCGGCAGGAACGAGTGCGAGCTGGCGGCAGAGAGGTCGTTCAGCATCACGCCCGCTCGCACGTACTTGACCCCCGGCCGTAGCTTCTCGCGGAGGCTCTCGGCGGCCGCCTTGGCGATCGCCACCGGATCATCGGTTGGCATGGCGAACGCCGCCTGGCCCCAGGCGGAGACGTAGTCGTCGCCGTAGGGCGAGGACGCCGCGAACGCGGAGACGAGACCGGCCACGGACTTCTCCCGTCGCATGCGCGCCGTGGCGCGCTGCGCGTAGACCGAGAGCACGTGCTCGACGGTCGCGGGATCGGTGACCGGGTGGCCGAACATCCGGGAGGCGATGATCTGCTGCTTGGTGGCGCGGACGGGCTCGATCTCGATGCAGGGGATCCCGTTGAGCTCGTAGACGATCCGCTGTACGACGACGCCGAACGCCTTCTTGATCACCGCCGGGTCGGCGTTCTTCAGATCGAGCATCGTGTGGATGTTCCGCTCGGCGAGCCGGCGCTCGAGGCGGCCGGCGATACCCCAGGTCTCGCTGGTCGGGTAGGAGGCGAGGATGCGCTCCTGCTGCTCGGTCGAGTAGCTGGTCCAGTCGCAGACGCCGTTGAGTCGGGCGTTCTTCTTCGCCCCGTGGTTCGCCAACTTCGCCAGGACTCGTGTGGGCCCGAAGCCGACGGAGACGGGCAGGCCGACGTTGCGTCGGACGACCCGTCGAATCTCGCGCCCGAGCGCGGTGAGGTCCTCGCGCTTCTCGTTGATCTCGAGGAAGCTCTCGTCGATCGAGTACTCGAAGGCAGAGGCCGCGTAGCGGCCGACCAGCTCATGCATTCGGTGGCTCAAGTCGCCGTACAGCTCGTAATTGCTGGATTTTGCAATCCAGTCGAAGCGTTTCGCGGCACCCTTGATCTTGAACCACGGGGTGCCCATTTCGATGCCGAGCGCCTTCGCTTCGGCAGACCTCGAGACCACTGCGCCGTCATTATTGGACAACACGAGCAGGACCCGGTTCTCCAACTTCGGGTCAAAGACTCTCTCCGCGGAGCAGTAGAAGTTGTTGCAATCGACGAGGCACGTGATCATCGGTGACGGTGGATGTTGAAGGTGACGACGCCCCACACGACCATCTCGGTCTCGCCCTCCAGAGGGATGGATCGGAACGCAGGGTTCTCCGCACGGAGGATCCATCCTCCGGAGGAGCGGGCGAGACGCTTGAGCGTGAGCTCGCCGTCGACGATCGCGACGACGACGTCGCCGATGCCCGGCTCGATGCTTCGGTCGACGAGGATCTGGTCGCCGTCGAAGATCCCGGCGCCGATCATCGAGTCGCCGGCCACGTTCAGGATGAAGGTCGACGTGCGATCGAGGATGAGATTCTCGTTGAGGTCGATGGGACCCCGATACCAGTCGGCGGCCGGGCTCGGGAACCCCGCGGACACGGCAGCCGCGACTGGGGTGAGAACTCCGCCTGGTGGCGCCAGCTCGTCGACCCGACCGAGGACCTGCAGCACGGCGACTCCATCTTTGAACACTCGAACGTTTGTTCGATACTGGGGAGTGTACGTCGCACCATCGACACGTCAAAAGTGGACAGCCGCGGGCTTGTCTGCATCACGCCACAGGGAGGTCAGGATGCACGTGCTACGGCCGGGGGAGCGCGTCTGGCTCGTGCTCGACGACTCTCTGAAAATCCGGTTCCAAATCGAGTACCGGCTCGCGGTGCGCAAGGACACGCACGAGTCGCTCATGATGTACCGCGTCGATCACTGGGTGCTTCAGCGCGATCAGCGCTGGCCCCTCGTCTTCTGCGATGAGTTGTCGCAAGCCCTCGACGCCTGCGCCTTGGCGCTGGGGATGCCGAACTTCCTCACTCCGGCAACGGCCCCAGACGGCTCGATCGTGACTCCCGAAGAGCAGCGTGCCCGGTGGCGGGCAGGGTTGGATCCGCGGACTGGGCGGCCGCGGACGCCGGCGAGGTCGTAGCGTTCGCTGGCCGCATTGCTAGCCGGCCTGTGTCGGGCGCTCGCGGAGCCAGTCGAGGAGGCCGCAGAGCACTGCGCCACCGATCGCGACCACGGCGATCCAATGCGCGACCGTGAGGTAGACCGGGACGAGGACCGCTGTGAGAGATCCGCTCTGCCAGTTGGGCAGGAGCGTGCGAGTCAGGAGAGGTACGCCGAAGCCCATGGCGACTGCGAGCAGGAGGAGGCCGGGCCAGTCGAGCTCGTCGACGCCGAAGAGTGTCGCTCGCTTGGTCTGATTCTTGGCCACGGTCTGACCATAGCTCTCGCCGTCGCTGCCACCTCGATCCGCCGGCCTTGCCTTCTCAACGGAATTCGTGTCCTCCTCGATCCCTGCGGTGTCAGGCGCAGGGGCCGGGGGTGCGGGGATCGGTCCGCGCTGGTCGGTGGGCGGCCGCGTCACAGCGTGCTCACGATGAACGTCACGTCGCCGATTTCTACGGTGCTGCCAGCCTCGACCTCGTACCGGCGCCCGGGGTCGCAGATCCGGCCGACGCCGTGCGGGGTGACAAGGACTGTTCCATTGGAGGACCACCGGTCTGAGATCCAGAGGGTTCCGTTCTCGATGCCCAGCTCGAGGTGGGTCTTCGATACCGAGCGCTCGGGATCGGAGACGGTGATGAGGCGGGGCGACTCGTCACCGGGCTGCGGTGTCGGTCGTCGACCGAGGATCGAGTGGCCGACCACCTGGTGATCCTCGCCGTTGCTGAACGTGAGTCGGAATCGCGCGCGCGGGGCGCGCACGACGATGCGGGTCTGGTCGACCCCATCTGCGAGCGTGGTAGGGGTTGGCTCGGGCAGTGCAGGCGGCACGAATGCCGCCTGCTGTGGTTCTGGAAGTGCAGGTTCAGGTGACCGTCCCCGTGAAGTCTGGCCCGGCTCGACGTCGGGGATGGGAGTCGCTTCTGGTACCGGGTCCAGGCTGAGCAGGGCGGCTGCACCAGCGGTGTGCGCCGTGGCTCGCTTGGGGAGTGCGGTGACGTTCGATGGACGAGACTTCGATGCACGGGAGACTCGGGCGGGTCGGGATTGGATTGGGGGAGGCGAGCCGATGGGCGCCTCATCGGCTGTCTCGATGGGCTGCTCATCGGCCTCAGCGACGGGAGCGTCGTCATCCTCGGCACGCAGTTCGAGCCGGGTGGTGGCGGCGGCGTCGCCTTCTGCCGCACGAGTGAGGAGGACCGCGCTGCCGCACTCGATGCAGCTGCGGGCGGCGGGTGAGAGTTGGCTGCCGCAGACTCGGCAGTTCATCGGCGTGCTCCGTGGCCGACCCGGGCGAAGAGCCCCAGCGAGGGGTGCTCGTGACGCCAGTTCTCGTTGTTCAGGTGCACGGCGGGAGAGTCGACGTGTGACCAGACTTCGTGATGGATCTGGTCGAAGATGCCGCGCGCTGCAGCGTTGCCGGGTGCCGGGAACGAGATATCGCTGCGGAGCTGCACTTCGACCTGCGCGACGGTAAGCCCCGTCTCGGTTGCGATCTCCTCGTGGGTCATGTGTCGGCTGAGCTGCTTTACAGCGTTGCGGAGGGCGAGGTCGCACGCCTGTCGACTGGCCCGTCGGAGGACCGCCGCCCGTCGTGCTGCCTCGACCAGGTCCTGAGGGTCTAGTGCGTTCATCGTCCCGCCTTTCGCTATAGGAGCCGTTGGGCCGTGTCGCTGGTTCTTGTCGGCGACCCCCGAAAGCGGCGCGCAGACTTTCGGCGGGGCCGGCCTGGAGCTGGCGGTTCTCGCGGCGTACGGTGCGGGCATGCCTAGAGGAGACGTTGAGACCTTCCACGAGAACGGTGCCTGGCACAACCGCATCGAGGGCACTGGTGAGAGCGTGGGCCGCGCCCACAGCAAGCGCGAGGATGCCGTCGCCGAGGGGCGCGCGGAAGCGGAGAGGCGCAAGGTAGAGCACATCGTGCACAACCTGGATGGGCGGATCGGTGACCGATCCAGCCATGGGAACGACCCTCGCAACATCCCGGGCTGACCGTAGCGACGGTGGTCCGATCTAGCCTGGATGCATGCACATTCGGGGCCTGATCCAATCCAACGTGGTCGACGAAATCACCGCCGAGGCCGACGATGCTCAGTCGGCGCGCGCGCTTATCGAGGCGCAGGTGCCCGACGGGTACGAGCTGATCCAGGTTCATAACTCGATGCCGCGGGGCGGCCGGGTCATTGCGACCGGACGCATCCGTAGCGCCGCCACTCGGGAGCTCGATGCCGAGGGCCAGGATTACCGGAGCGCACGCGAGGCTCTGGAGGCGTCCATCCCCTCCGATCACCGTCTGCTGTACGTGCTCTCCGTCGACTGAGCGGGGCCCGCCCGGGAGCGGAACTCAAGAAGAGCGGCCGTTAGTCCTTGCTCTGACGCGCCTCAAACTTGCGGCGGCCCACCTCGACCAGCGCGAAGCCCACCGCCAATGGCACTGCGCCGATCGCGGCTGCGATCAACACGTCGGACGATGAGAGCGCGCCGACTGCGATGTTCCGGGCCAGGGCGTAGCCGAAGCCGAGAGCGACGCCGACGACGAGGCCAGCGTAGGCGAATGCCCACCATCCGGAGTCTTCAGGTAGCTCGACGGTTTCCTTCTTCGATCGCAGCACGGCTGGATCCTTTCACGAGGGGCGGACATTGCGGTGCGGCATTGCCCAGACGGCAAGACGCCTAGATGACGGTCAGAGACTTGAGCGTGGGCGGGCCGGCCACGACCATGCCGGACGCTTCGCAGGCCTCCGGTCCGGTCATGTGGCGCGCCTCAGCGAAGCGTGGGCCAGGAGAGCCGGCGCTGCCGAACAGGGCCAGCGCCGTCACGCTTCCGGTGGTGTAGGCGGAGGCGTAGTAGATCCCCTCGAACGAGTTCGCCTGGATGGTCTCCGCCCACTGCTGCGGGATCGCGTAATCCTCCATGGTGACCAGCTCGCGTACGATCCCGAATCGAACCGCGCGCTCGGAGCTGACCGCAGCGCACTTGTAGTCGACCGGTGCCGCCATGGTCGAGACCTGGAAGGAGTCGGCCAGCGCTCGCGAGACGACATTCGACGCGCTCACGGCGTCTCGGACCTTCTCGCGCACCGCGGTCTCGACCTTGGTCGCTGCGTAGCAGGTTCCCGACGGGGCCGGGAGGTTGAAGCGGCCGTTGCGGCTGCTGTCGAACCACCATGCGCCGCGCGCTGTGTTGTGCGCCCGGTACATCTGGGTCTCTGCGGACACAGTGTGTCGCGGCATCCTGCGGTAATCCTGCCCCGGGACCGGCGCCCCCTGAGTGGCGGTCACGCGGCCCAGCTCGCAGCCGTGCGCTCAGCAGCCTTCACGACCGCCTCGACCTCGCCGGCGATCAACCGGTCGATGTTCCGCCGGTTTCGGCTCGCCCCGTCCTCGGACGCTTGGTCAGGGACCGCAGTGTTCAGCCACTGCGCCCAGGTCCACTCGTCGTCGATGCCGCGTCGAAGCTCGCTGAGCACATCACGCATGCCGGGAACGATCGCGCCGTTCACGACCTGGAACGCCGGGTACACCGTCTGGCCGTCCGCGGTGCGCAGCCGCAGCAGCCTCAACTCGGCGACGGCCTTGGAGACGGCCGCGCGGCCGCGTCTCAGCTCCTTCTGCAGCGATCCGCTGGTGTAGCAGGGTCCAACGATTTCCGCCCACGGGCTCGTCGCGATCGGCAGCCGCTCTACGACCTGCTCGGCGATCTCGTCGGCGTCGCCGAGGTTGGTCAGTTCTTCGCCACGGTCGACGCGCTCGAGAAGTCGCGCACGGACCGCGGCCACGATATCGTCCACCGCGTGCTCCTGCGCCTGGCGCGGCCCGGCCGTCCGCCGGCGACGACGTTCTGGTGCTGCAGTGCTCATGGGTGACCTCCCGTGTCAACTATGTCAACCAATTCTTCAGCAAGATGTCAACCATGTCAACCGACATTTACTCACGAGAAACGGCAAGGGCGACAGTCGCGGGGAGCGAGGTGAGGAGCGGAGCCGCGCGACGATGCAGTCCAGCAACCTCAGCGTGACAGCGCCGTCCAGTGCGCCATTAACTCCTCTCTCATCGCCGCCGCACCGTACGCCGCCGGCAGTAGAGATGCCGATAGGGCGACAACCGCCTCGAGCATCGGCTCGCATGTCAGTCGAATACAGGTGCGCGAACCAGAACGCGAATACCTCGCTGGGTCCCTCACAGGTCTACTGGATACGCTGAGTCCCGAAAGAGGAGGTCGGAATGAGCGGGATACTCCGCGGAGTTCGCGTCGTACCGATCTTTCTGCTCCTTCTCGTCGCCGCGATGATCGCCGGCATCGGCTTTGGCCACTCTTCTGACGCGGCACACGTGGGCGCCACCGCCTCATGCTCACAGCAGGTGAGTGTAGGCGACACATGCCCCGAACACAGCGATGCTGAATTTTGTGCGGCGCTGTGCGCGACAGCTGGCACCGCGACCCCGGTCGCCGATTTGACGGCAGCGCTCGGCGAGCAATTTGCTGTCGCACAGCCGGTGCCGGCCGCGGTCGCTGTTCAGAAACAACCTTCGCCGGCCGTGCCGCCGCCACTACACCTGCTGGGCGTACTTCGCATCTGAGCACCATCCGTTCCGCGATTCTGCGTGTGCGCGCCCACGTTCGGCGAGCCACGATCTTGACGGTTTGTGAGGGTGAAGATGGACGACTTTTGGACGAACGCTCTATGGTCTCTAACCCCGACGGTGTTGGTGGGGTCGATTTTCTGGTTCGTGCTGCGCTCGATATTTCGTGCCGACCGCCGCGAACGTGAGGCTTATGCACGCGAAGAACAGCGGCAACGTGCGCAACGCATGACTGCGGATCTGACGCAGCCTCCTAAAAAGGACGTGTCGTGACTGACGCAAGCTCTACGCGGACGGTGGGAACGCGTGCTGCAGTTCTCGCGGTTGCCACTCTTGCCATACCTGCCCTTGTCGCGGCGCTCGTTCTGTCGTTGCTGACGATCGCGCCTGACGGATCGGTCTTCGATCCGGGGCCGGTCGTCACGTACGGGCTACCGGCCGTCAAAGTGGTCGTGGACCTGGCAGCAGCTGCGACGATCGGAGTCTTGGTCGTTGCAGCCTTCTGTGTACCGGTCGGGTTGAGATCGTGGAACAGGCTCCTCGATATTGCGCCCTGGTGTTCTGGCTGTTGGCTTGTTGCGAGTTGCGTGGCGGCTGTGATGACCTCGATCAGTCTGACGGGGCCGGTCGAGGTCAACATGCTCGGC
Source organism: Streptomyces sp. L7 (assembly GCF_050990935.1). Lineage (GTDB taxonomy): Bacteria > Actinomycetota > Actinomycetes > Actinomycetales > Microbacteriaceae > Leifsonia. The sequence goes on from NZ_CP194646.1 coordinate 103,885, forward strand.
TCTAGCCTCGCTCAGTTTTTCACGCAGATCGCGGTTGGCCAGGGATGGTTCGCAACGATCCTGATGACCGCGGTGATCAGTGTCCTGACTTTCGCAGCCCGTGGGCAGGGAGGTGTCGCGGCAGCGTTGCTGCTGGCGTTCATTGCACTGGTTCCGCTGGCCTTGCAGGGGCATGCCGCGGGCGCCGGGAACCATGTCACGGCGACGATCGCGCTGTGGCTGCACGTCGCGGGAGCTGCGGTATGGGTTGGAGGTCTGGCCGCTGTGACCTATGCCGCGGCTTTCGACGAGCGCTCATGGGTTGCGTTGGTGCGACGTTATTCGGCGATCGCGCTTGCAGGATTATGCGCGGTGACCATTTCCGGAATGGCAGGTGCCCTCGTCCGACTGTCGCAACCGGCGCAACTGTTGACAACAGACTATGGTCGGCTGCTGTCGTTGAAGCTTGTCGCACTGCTGCTTCTGGTCGGCTTGGGATGGCTGCAGCGAACCTGGGTGATTCGACGATTCGACTCCGCGGTTGTGCCCGGGCTGCAGCGCCGGCTCGCTTTCGGATCGCTCGCGCTCTGGGAGCTTCTGGTGATGGGCGTAGCGATGGGCGCAGGAGCCACCTTGTCTCGGACGGAAACCCCCGGTGGTCAGATCCTCTTAGCGACGAAGGCTGAGCAGCTAACCGGCGACCGGGTTCCCTATGCGCCGGGTGTCGCCCGGTTCCTTGACACATGGGTATTTGACGCCGCAGCGGTGTTCGGTGTGCTTCTTGGCCTCGGTGCTTACCTCTACGGTGTATGCGCTGCACGGCGACACGGTGGGTGGCCGCGGTCGCGGACAACCGCTGCGGTGCTAGCTGCCGTCGTCATCCTGTTCGCGTTCTGTTCGCTCCCCGGAGCGTATGCGACGTTTTCGTTCGCGGCGTACGCGGCGATGCTATTGCTGGGCGGAATGTTGGCAGCGGTTTTGGTTGTGGCCGCGCGGCCAGCACGGCTACTCCACATCGTCGTGGGACTGCGTGGGGATGGCAGCCTCGGTGCTCGCGAGTGGACAACCTGGATGCTGGGGGGCCGAGCTTTGACGGTGTCGTTACGGGCGCCGTGGTTGTCGGCTGCTGCGCTGGTTGCTCTGCTCGCCGCAGTGGTGTTGTCGCCCTGGTTGGGTTGGGCGGTACAGGACCCGGTGGGCCGCGTGCTCACCACGTTATTGCTGTTCGGGGTGACGTCACTCTTCGCGGTGTCTGTGTTGCGTACCGCCGGTGGAGGTCAACGGTTGATGACTCAGGCGGTCGGGATCGCGATGGCGGTGGTCTTGGCGGTGGGCTTGATCGCGGTCGTCGTCGCCTTCCTCCCCGGGGGTGTGCTTCCGGCGTGGTACGGAGTGACAATGCCAGCGCTAGGCGTGACACCTGCGGTTGATCAACTCATCGGGGCCGTGCTGCTGTGGGCTATCGCCGCCGTCGCCGTGTTTGCGCTTCTGTTGGTCTTGGGTCGGCGGGTTATTGAATCCCGGTCGGAGGGGCCGGGGGAGGAGCAGGCCTGAGATGGATGGGCCCGCCTACTTGCCCGATCGGGAGCCGAGCTTGGAGCTTTTCCTGGCGTGGGCTCCACAACCGATCCCACTTTTCCCGATGGTGGGTATCCTGCTCGCTCTCGGATACCTGTGCGGTGTGATGCTGTTGTTGCGTCGTCGTATCGTTTGGCCGTGGTGGCGGACCATCCTCTTCATCACCGGTTGCGGAGTTCTGGTTGCATTGACCGGCACAGCGCTGGAGGGTTACGGCTACCGGATGTTCTCGGTGTTCATGTTTCAGCAGCTCACGCTGATGATGGCGATTCCACCGCTGCTGATTCTGGGAGCGCCGGGTACGCTTCTGCTGAAGGCGGCGCCTTCGAGAGGGCGGTGGCGTTTCGTTCGGCAGTTCGCCCTGACTGGTCTGCGTTCCCGGTTTGCGCGCTTGTTGCTGCATCCGGGCTTCATGGTGCCGCTGTTTCTGATGGTGTTCTATGGCCTCTATTTCAGCGGCATCGCGTCGACGCTGCTGGGATCCGTGGCCGGCCACCTGTCGCTCGAGGCGGTGTTCCTGGGCGCTGGCATTCTGTTCACTCTGCCGTTGATTTCCCCAGATCCACTGCCACGTCGCCAGTCGCATTTTGGCCGTCTGCTGGACATGTTCATCGAGATGCCGCTTCACGCGTTCTTTGGGGTGATCGCGATGATGGCGACCATCCCGCTGGTGAGCTTCTTCGCGCGGCCACCGGCGGCCTGGAACATCGATGCCGTGGCCGATCAGCGTATCGCGGGCGCGCTGGCGTGGTCGTACGGTGAATTGCCATCGCTGATCATTGTGCTGATCCTGCTGTTCGCGTGGGCGTCTGATGACACCCGCCGGGCAGAGGCTGCCGACCGGCGCAAGGATAGGGAAGGCGATCTAGAACTCGAAGCCTATAACGCGTGGCTATCGCGGCTGGGTCGTCGCTGAGCGAGAAGGTTACGGTTTGCTGGCGCGTCGACGATTGAGTTCAATGGCAAGCCAGAGACCGCCGCCGGCGAGGATCAACACGGCGATGATGATGACGATGACCAGCGCGATCGGCGTGCCGGATGACGCGTTCGCCGCGGTCGGGGCTGTTGTGGGCGAAGAGGCGGGTGAGGTGGTCGGCGTCGCGGAGGGGGTCGGTGCCGTGGTGACGCTGGGGGTAGCTGGGATAGGTCCGGCGTAGTTGAAGGTGTAGCTGCCGTCGATTGGATGACCGTCGGCGGAAACGGTGCGCCAGGAGACGGTGTATTCGCCTTGATCGGTCATCAGCACATCTCGCGACAGAGTGCGGTCCTGGGTTCGTAGCTCACCTGTCGTGACCTCATGGCCGCCAGGACCGACCGCCTGGATGAGGATGCCACCCTGCAGGCCCCCGAGCGGCGCCTCGTTGAAGGTGAGAACGATCTGGTCCAACTTTTCGGTGACGGTTTGCCCTTGGGCGGGGTTGGATTCCGCGAGAGCATCGTGCGCTTGTGCGGGTGGGGCGGTGATGCAGTTGGCGACGAAGGCGAGTGCAACCACAGCGACGAGGGCGAGAATCCTCCACAGCGAACGGCTGGGCTCGGTGGAGGCGCTGGTGGCAGTCATCAATGGTCCCTGTTCACTCGTGTGCGGAATGCTCGTGGCGGCTGTGCTGTGGGGGCTCGAACTGGAAGGTGGAGTGTTCGATGCTGATATCGAAGTGGCTTGCAACACAGTCCTGGAGTTTGTCCAGGAGCTCGGGCAGTCGCCCGTTCTCGAAGGTATCGGCCTCCACGATGACGTGGGCGGTGAGAACCGGCAGTCCAGTCGCGATCTGAGTGGCGTGCAGGTCGTGGATGTCGACCACTTCCGGCAGTTCCAAGATGTGGCTGCGGACTTGATCGAGGTCCAGTCCGGGAGGTGTGGACTCCAGCAGCACACTGGTGGTCTCGCGGAGCAGTTTGAACGCACGCGGGAGGATCAGCACACCGATGAACATGCCGGCCAGCGCATCGGCGGCGCCCCATCCGGTCAGGCCGATCAGGATTGCGGCGACGATGACGGCGACCGAGCCGAGAGCGTCGTTCATCACCTCAAGGAAGGCCGCCCGCAAGTTGAAGTTCTCGCTCCGGCTGGACGCCAGGACGGTGAGAGATGCCACGTTGCCGAGAAGGCCGATGATTCCGAAAATCAGCAGCTCCGTCGAGGGGATCTCCGGTGGTTCAAATAGGCGCCGGATCCCTTCGATCAGCACGAAGACGCCAACAGCGAGGAGGACCGCGGCCTGCGCGGTCGCCGCGAGCACTTCGGCACGGCGATATCCCCAGGTGCGCTTGTTGGTGGCCGGCTTGGTGCTCAGATATGAGGCCACGAGGGCCATCGCCAGTCCGGAGGTGTCGGTGAGCATGTGACCGGCGTCCACGAGCAGCGCCAGGGAGCCGGTGAGGATCGTGCCGACGACCTCCGCGATCAGGATGACGAAGGTGATGCCGAACGCGATCGAGAGGCGGACGCGGTGGCGTTTGGCTGCTGCGCCGAAGAGCTCCATTGTGCTGCCGTGGTCGTGGCCGTCCATCGCGACCTCCTTTCGTCCCCACCCACTCTACGTCAATACATGTGCATATGTAAATTCGTTAATGTAGTTGAGAACCGTAATCAGAACCGTTCTCGGTACGATGGAGAGTCGAGGAGCGAGTCGTGGACGAACTGACGTTGAATATCGAGAGCGCCGGCGAGCTGGCGGAGGTCTTTCAGGGCCTGGCGTCGCCGACGCGATTGCGGGTGCTTGCCCGGCTTCGGCAGCGCCCATCGAGCGTGACCGCGCTGGCGGAGGAGCTCGAGATTGGACAGGCGACGCTGTCGAACCACTTGCGCATCCTCCGCCAGGCGAAGCTGGTTATCGGCGACCGCGACGGACGCTCGATCACGTACCGGCTGTTCGATGACCACGTCGTCGAGTTCTTCGACCAGGCACTGCTGCACCTCGGTCATGCTCAGCCGGGTGGAGACTAGTCGCCGAAAAGATCCCCGAGCCAGCCGCCGCGGCGTTTGTTGCCGTAGCCGTTGTGGCCGGAGTTCCCGTGGCCGGAGTTGCCGTGGCCGGAGTTGCCGTGGCCGCTCTTGCCGTGGTGGCCTGATCGGTTCGCGTCGGACCATCCTTGCGGGTCGGCAGGGGTGGCGTATCCGGCTGGGGCGCTCTGAGTTAGCGAGCGTTCGATGATTTTGTCGAGTTCCCCGCGGTCTAGCCACACGCCACGACATGTGGGGCAGTAGTCGATCTCGATTCCGGAGCGATCGGAGAGCAGCAGCGTCTCGCCATCAACGGGACATTTCATGGTGTGTACCCTTCTGGTCGGTATGGTTGCCGGAGCGTAGAGACCTCGTCTGAGAGTCGCCTGACGGCCTCCTGCGCTTGGATGCGACCATCAGCGGCCGTTTGCTACGCTTCCCACCAAAGCTGGCTGTTATCGATCTGTGACTGTGGAGGTGACGTGAACGCGCTGGACCGAGGAGGAATCCGACGCTGGGTCGTCCTCGCCATCTCAGCGCTCACTGTCGTGTTCGCCCTGCTGCTGGCGCACATGTTCGAGACGGCGCACCCGACCAACGAAACCACAGGAACCGCGACGTCGGCCGTCGTCGATAGCGCCGCTACGGTTGCGGGAGAGGCTGCGGCCGCGGTCGTTTCCTCCGATAGCGGTGGTGTCCCGCACGACCAGATGCTGGTGTTGGGGTGCGTCCTCGGGCTTGCCGCGGCGGCCCTGGCTCTAGCCTTGTTCGTGTGTTTGCTGCGCCGCGACGTCCGCCTCGCTCGGTCGCGCGTGGTGCGATCTTTGGCCGCGTCTTTGCTCCGTGAGCGGCCTCTCGTGCCTTCCCTGGAGTCTCTGGCGATCAGCCGGACCTGAGGACCTTGTGCGCACCCTTGCCGGTGCCATGTCGTCCTTGTCCGCGCCCGCAATGGGCCACGTCCGGAAACCCCTGAATGCTCATCACCCGCCGCGCGCGGCCGGTCCGCCGCGCAACCTTCACCCCCGCCCCCGCAGAGCACCGATCTCGTCGTGAGGCCCTCGCCGCCGAACGCGACGTCCCGGGTCGGCAGCCGCGACGCAGCCGTCCCCGCACTGGTAACCCCCGCGCCCGTCGATCGCTGCTACTTCCCCTTGTGGGTGCCGTATTCGCGATGGCCTTGAGTGTGGCGACTTCGGTTCCTGCCGAGGCTGTGCAACCGGACGCCGCACGCGAAGTGGTGGCCGGTGCCACCACCGCCGGCATTCCGCAGGCAATCGGGGAGACCGCCGGTGCGGCCGTGCCGGTCAACCGAGACACGCTCACCGCGACCTCCGAGGCCGAACTCGCAGCCGCAGCACGGACCGACCCGGCCGGGACCCTCGTGGGCAACACCCTAGGGCCAATCCAGTGGCCCTTCCCCGGCGATGTCCCGATCAGCGACGGGTACGGGTCCCGCTCGGCGCCGTGCTCTGGCTGCTCCAGCAACCACAAGGGCCTGGACATGACCCCAGGTGGGGGCACCAAGATCGGCGCGATCGCCGACGGCGTCGTCCGCTCGGCAGAAGAGTCCGATGTGGGGTTCGGCGTCAACGTCATCATCGACCACCGCGTCAATGGTGAACGATTCGCGAGTCTCTACGCGCACATGCAGTTCGGATCGCTTCAGGTCCGCGCGGGAGACCGGATCGTCGCCGGCCAGATCATCGGGCGAGTCGGCACCACCGGCGCCAGCACCGGCAATCACCTTCACCTGGAGATCTGGGAAAACGGGGAGACTCCCACCGACCCGTACTCCTGGCTCCGAGCTCGCGCGAGATGAGCCCGACCATGACCAAACAATTACGTCAGCAGCCACGGGCTGGCCGTCGGCTCTCCACCCGGTTCTGGGCCAACACCGTTGTCATCGGGCTCGCGTTCATCGTTGTGATCGTTGTCGTGCTCGTCGGTCGCGCCCAGTCGGCCTCGCAACAGGCGGCCGCGCCCGCGGTCGTCCGGGCCGACAGCCGGATCCTGCAAAAGGCGCCAACGGACAAAGTGACTGTTGTGGAGTTCCTTGACTTCGAGTGCGAAGCATGTGGCGCCGCCTATCCGATGGTGGAACAACTGCGCCAGCGCTACAAAGATCGCGTCACATTCATCGCACGCTACTTTCCTATCCCGAGTCACAAGAACGCGATGAACGCCGCGATGGCTGCTGAGGCAGCTGGCCGCCAGGGCAAGTTCACCGAAATGTACTCGAAATTGTTCGAGACGCAGACGCAATGGGCTGAACGACAGGATGACCAGTCTCCCGCGCTGCGTTCGCTGGCCGCGTGGATCGGCCTGGATATGAGCCAGTACGACAAAGACATCGCCGACCCCGCACTCCGGATTCGGGTGACCAAGGACCAGGCCGACGGCGTCCGATTGGGTGTGACAGGGACGCCGACGTTCTTCCTGAATGGGAAGAAGCTCGCGCTGACTTCAAGCGAACAATTCGCCGCCGAGCTGGAGAAAGCGTGGCGGCGATGAGGCTCGGTGATGGACGCATTCGTCGCCAGATGCAGCGCCTGTGGAGGACGCCGAAAGCACGCGAAACCATCCCGCCCGCTGTGTATCGGGAACTCATCGACGCAGCGACAACAGTATCCACGCAACTGCAGCTCCTACGCCGTGGCTCGGGGAACCCTGACGAGGCCGTCGACTCGCTCGAGACCGATCTGGAGCGCCTCATCCGGGTGATGCAGCGTTACCGTCCTAACCATTGAATCGAGAACGAACCGTGTCCACACTTCACAGACCGTTCATCCTTGCCGCAACAGCGGTAGCCCTCACCGCGCCACTCGTGCTCTCCGGATGCTCTGCTGGCGCGATGTTCACCAACCAAGCGAAGAACGCCGCCTGCTCGCTGGTGGCACCGATCGCCGAACAAGTTACCTCTGATATTGACACGGCGTTGAAATCAGCTGTTGTCAATCCAGCGGCGGCAGCCGAGCAGCTCACAATGGCTCGTGGCGTGTTGGCGCCGGTCGCAGATCAGCTCCCTTCGGGCCAGCAGAAGACGGGAGTTCAAGCTGTCGTCGACACGATCGATCAGCTTCTCCCTGTGCTGAAGAAGGAAGCGGCCGGCGCACCCTCCGAACCGAGTTCTGACGCGCTTCGACAGAAGCTTTCACAGCAGGTCAGAACACTGACGGCACCATGCTGAACGACGAGAATGTGGCCTCTCGCTCCGATGCCGTCGAGCGTCGACGCCTGGGGGTCCGAGCGTTGGCCGCGGGTCTGCTTGCGATCGCAGCCGATCAGATCGTTAAGGGCGTCGCTGTGCTCGCCCTCCCTTACGGGCAGCCGATTCCCACGGCGATCCCGGGCCTGGACCTGCGCCTGGTTTTGAATCCTGGGGCGGCATTCGGGTTCGGGGCGGGCGTCGGACCGCTGCTCGCGGCAGGCGTCCTCGTGGTCCTGGTCGTTCTCACAACCTGGATCATCAGGCGGGTGATCCGGGAAGAGAACCCGACCGTCACCGTGCTGCTCGCGGTGGCCGCCGGCGGCGGTTGGGGCAACATGATCGACCGCGTCTTCCGAGGCCATCAGGGCATCTTCAGCGGCGCCGTGATCGATTACTTCTCCGTCAGCTGGTTCGCCGTGTTCAACCTCGCTGACGTGTTCACCGTCTGCGGAATCGTTGCGGCATTGGCCATCGCAACGTTTCAGCAGTCGCGCACCCGGCGCGACGCATTTCCTGCTGGCCGCCGACAAAAGGGAGCGCCCCAATGACCGCCACTCTCTCGATGCTCTCCACCCTTGGGATCTACGTGGCGATGGGTTTCTACACCGCCGCATTTGCTGCCTTCTCCATCGACCTGGCCAGGCGGGGAGCCGAATCAACCGCGCGCGTGCCAAGCGTCGTCGCCCGGCGCGCCACAGCAGCGCAGCAGGGAACCACGTTGGTCATCGGTGAGGAGATCGATGCTCCCCAAATCCACGCGCGCCCTGCGCCGTCTCAAGCGGCCCAAGTCGTGATTCGTTGGGCATTTGGGCTGACCATCGCCGGCTTCACATTCCACCTCATCGCGACCGTGTTGCGTGGAATCGCTGCCGCCCGGGTGCCGTGGGCGAACATGTGGGAGTTCTCGATGACGGGCACCCTGGTCATCGTTGGCGTGTTCTTGATCGCCAACCTCAAGTGGGAGCTCAAGTACCTCGGAACCTTCATCATCGGTCTGATCCTCGTTCTGCAGGGCATCGCCCTACTGCGGTACTACGTCCCAGTCGTGCCGCTACAACCGGCGCTGCAGTCGTACTGGCTGGTCATCCACATCATCGTGGCCGTTCTGGGTACGGCATTCTTCGCCCTCGGCTTTGCACTCTCGGGATTGCAGCTGCTGCAGCAACGTCGTGAACGGCAAGTTGAGGAATCCGTGCCGCAGCAGTTCAGGTTCCTGGTGACCCTTCCCGACTCCGCTGGTCTGGAGAATCTGGCATATCGGATCAACATCGTCGGCTTCGTCGCGTGGACGTTCACGTTGATCGCGGGAGCCATCTGGGCCTCCGCGGCCTGGGGTCGGTACTGGGGGTGGGATACCAAGGAAGTCTGGACATTCATCATTTGGGTGGTCTACGCCGGCTACATCCACGCCCGCGCTACCCGCGGGTGGCGGGGCTCGCGATCCGCGTGGCTGGCGATCATCGGCTTCGCCGCAGTGCTATTCAATTTCGGCATCGTGAACGTCTTCTTCAAGGGACTGCACACCTATTCCGGTCTGTAGGCCGCGCACGCCTCCGTGCGGCTATCGGCGATGCCACCGCGCAGTCCCTGACTGATCACGACGCACGCGTTGGTAGTTCCGTTCGGGCCCTTGGTGTGCGGCGGCATCAGGGCGAAGCCACGGACTCAGGTGGGGTCATCGTCGCGCAAGAGTGGACATACCCGACGATTGTACAGTGATTGATGTATAGTCAGCATATGCTGACTATTGCTTCGCGGCTGGATGTGATGAACCGCTTGGGTCGCGCGATGGCTGATCCCACTCGCTCCAGAATCCTGATGGAGCTTCTGGTTGGTCCGGGATACCCGGCCCGACTCGCGGAAAGCCTAGGGCTGACACGCACGAACGTGTCGAATCATCTCTCCTGCCTCCGTGGTTGCGGGATCGTAGTCGCGACCCCGGAAGGTCGACAGACACGGTACGAGATCGCTGACCCGCACCTCACCCGGGCGATCACCATCCTGGTGGACACCGTCCTTGCCGTTGACGATGGCGAACCATGTGCGGACGAGAACTGCGATATTCCGCTGTGCTGCACCCCCGCAGCCGAGACGTTCATGGAGAGCGCCCGATGAGCGAGGAATGCTGCGGCCCCGATGAGCCCCGCAAGACAACCACGAGTGTCCGGCGGCTGCAGTTGAGGAGACCACTCACCACGGGCGATGTCTGCTGCGGCCCAGATGACAGTCACACGATGCCGGCGGGAAATCGCCTCGGCGACGAGGCGGCCGTTGCCCGCGAGCACGAGCACGGCGATGACGACGACGAGCACGACCACGAGGGCCAGTCGGAGGCGCGGCCGCCCTGGTGGCGCGACACCGCTCTGCTGCCGTCCGCGATCGCCGGCGTGACGTTGCTGATCGGATACATCTTCCAGTGGACCGGGCTACCAATCCCGGCGCTCGTCTTCCAATCCGCGGCCCTGCTGGCCGGCGCATACACGTTCGTTCCCGGCGCGATCCGCCGCCTGTTGCGTCGTCGACTCGGTGTCGGGCTGCTGATGACGATCGCCGCTGTGGGAGCCGTCGCTCTCGGCCATGTCGGTGAAGCGGCGACGCTGGCCTTCCTCTTCTCGTTGGCCGAAGCGCTCGAGGACCGGGCAATGGACCGGGCGAAGGAGGGGCTGCGCGCCTTGTTGTCCCTCATCCCCGACACCGTGCGGGTGTCGCGGCTGAACGGAGATATCACGATCCCTGCCGCTCAGGTGCAGGAACTCGACATTATCGTTGTCGGCGCCGGCGAACGCGTCGCCACGGACGGCGTGATCGTGGATGGTCGCTCCAGCCTGGACACCTCAGCGATCACCGGGGAATCTATCCCGGTCGAGGTCGGTCCCGGCGACGCAGTAGCTGCCGGATCGGTGAACGGATCCGCCACGCTGCGGATGGAGGCGACCGCGAACGGCAGGGACAACTCCCTCACCCAAATCGTCAAGCTCGTCGAGCAGGCCCACGCCCGCAAGGGCGAACGTGCACGCCTCGCCGATCGTATCGCCCGACCTCTGGTGCCGATCGTTCTGATCGCGGCAGCCGTGGTCGCCGCGTTCGGGTTCATCGTGGGCGAGCCTGGCTTGTGGATCGAACGCGCCCTAGTAGTTCTGGTTGCCGCATCTCCGTGCGCGCTGGCGATTGCCGTCCCGGTGACGGTGATCAGTGCTATCGGGGCCGCCTCCAGGTTCGGTGTGATTATCAAGTCCGGCGAAGCGTTCGAACGGTTCGGCACGATCCGCACCGTCGCCCTGGACAAGACCGGCACGCTCACCCGGAACGAACCCCAGGTGGTCGAGGTCGCGACCGCTCCCGGCCGCACCCGCGAGAACGTGCTGGCCTTGGCGGCCGCGCTGGAAGCGACCAGCAGCCACCCCCTCGCCGCCGCCATCACCGCCGCATCCCCCGGTACCTCTGCCGCGCAGGAGATGGTTGAGGAGGCCGGGCGCGGCATCACCGGTCGTGTCGGCGCCGCGACCGTGCGGGTGGGCAACACGCGCTGGCTCGACCCGCAGAGCCTGCGCGAGGACGCGGACCGCATGGCCGGCGCCGGGATGACCATCGTCGTCGTCGAGGCCGACGGAAGGATCGCCGGCCTGATCGGCGTCCGCGACGAGCTCCGTCCCGAAGCGGCCGAGACGATCGCGATGATGACCCGTCTCGGCATCAGCACGGTCATGCTCACCGGCGACAACGAGCGCACCGCCCGTGCCCTCGCCAACCAGGCTGGGATCACCGACGTCCGCGCCGAGCAGCTCCCCAGAGACAAAGCCGACGCGATCGCCACGCTGGTCGCGAACGCACCCACCGCGATGGTCGGCGACGGCATCAACGACGCCCCCGCACTGGCGACCGCGACCGTCGGGATCGCAATGGGCGTCAAAGGGTCGGCCGCCGCGATCGAATCAGCCGACATCGCCTTCACGGGCAACGACCTGCGTTTGCTCCCCGGGGCACTCGCGCACGCTCGCCGCGGACGTCGGATCATGACCGTCAACATCGGCCTGGCGCTGGCAATCATCGTTGTGCTCTTCCCGCTTGCGCTGTTTGGTGTTCTCGGCCTTGCCGGCGTCGTACTGGTCCACGAAATCGCGGAAGTCGTCGTCATCCTCAATGGTGTCAGCGCCGCCCGGCGTCCCATCCGAACGCGGCCGACGGCAGATATGCCATCCCGGCCGCTCGAAGGAGTCAATGCGTAGCGGACGCCGACTCCGTTCCCCGCGAGGTCAGCGCCACGCCCTGGCCGCCGCGCTGCTCACCATTGCGACTGAATCTAGTCGGCAGACTAAAACTGCCAACCGCGTTCGTCGGGGAGCGTGGAAACTGCCGATTCAAGAAATCCCCAGCTCAGCATGGCGCACCGGTCACCTTCACCGAAATTGCGGAACGCGGCTACTGGGTCAGCCGTGACGGCTTCAATGGGTTATGACATCGGTAGGGAGGCCCAGGAGCTCTCAAAGAGTTTGATGTGGCCGTCCGCCGCCCAAAGCTGGAGCGAGTATAGACGCCAGTAGAGCAACCATTGGGGGTCGTTCGGGGCGCGATACGTGATGTCGAGGCCCAAGCCGGCGGCGTTTTCGTGGGAGATCATCTGACCGTGCGAGTGCCACCGCTTGGTGTCGCTGAGCTTGTTCGCGATGTCGGTGGCGCGCTTTTCGTCTTTTACCATCGCTTGCTTCAGGAGGTCCTCGGCGATGGCGCGGGAACGTTTTGTTATCCGCTCTAGTTTGCGCACGGTGGCCGGCTCCATCTTTTCGAGCATCAGCCTCGCTACTGGATCTGAAGGGTCCTCCTTCAAGCTCTTGGCGTGGAGGTGGAAGGCATCGAGGTAACTCTGCGCTGAGAGGGTCGAAATGTGACCGTTGGAGTCGGGCAGGTCGATCTGGGGGTCGATGGCTCCAAGTTCGGAGGAATCGGACATGACGATTGTGTCGGCGCCTAGCGCGAGCAAGGTGGCGGCGCTCTTGGCATAGTCGGGCACGATGACACGGACCGGCGCCGAGCCGGCCCGCTTGCGGATGAGCGTCATCAGCTTTTCGGCCGCGTCGATATCACCGCCGGGCGAATGTAGGAGCAGGTCGATAGGCGAACCTGGCGTGACGTTGTGCAGGAGGTCCACCATGGCGACGACGTCGTTCCGGTCGATTTGTCGTGGACTGGGGGACACGTAGCAAATCAGGGTAGCGCCGGTGGTGCTCTCGATTTCTTTGATCAGCGCTTGGCGAGCGTACCGGGGGGCGTTCATTGCCTCGTATAGTGGCGTCTTCGATGGCGTCTTAGGTGCTGGCGTGGGCTGTGGTGGTGGGGGTGTAGGCACGTAGACGGCCGGCGGGGTCGTGGGCGAAGGCTGCGGGGCGTCTTGATCTGTGGTGGTACTCATCGGGTTTCCGTTCGCTCGATCCAGCGCGCGCGGCCTGCGCGCACAACATAATGGCAGCGGCCGACGTTGCTTCGCTCATCGACGCTCGGATACAGGGTGAGCGGAAGGGCGGTGTTGATGCGCCAGAGTGGGCGGTTCTCAGGGTCGAGGTTGAGCATCACTCGATGCCCGCGTCCGCACGGGCAGTCGAACACGAGCCACTTCTCTCGAGACGCTGACGCCACAACGATCGCGTGACGCGCCGGGAGCTGTTCCGGTATGTCGCTGACGGACTCGATGCGCTGGTCGGCCTTCCACCGCCGCCAGTAACGGATGCGTTCTATGAGGCCCAATTCAACCCCAAGTACATATCGCCGTCGGATCCGAGCAGGTTCCTAGAGCGGTCGCAGTAGTGCCCTGCGCGAGGTTCGATGGCATTGGCTCGAATCATCCGGTCGTGCACGAACAGGAGCAGCTCCGTTGGCGTGGGTGTGTCTCCATAGCCGACCAGGCGCTCAAGGAATTCGCTCACGGTTGTGGCGGCGACCAGGGTGGTGAAGGCGACTACTGCCGGTTCGACACCCGGAAGCGCGGGGGCGTATCCCTCCTTCTCCAGCTGGCGCTGTTCCTCGGCGGAGCGTACCTCGGCTTCAGCCAGCCCGAGGTCGATGTTGTCTCGGCAGATCAAGCAAGAGGCGCCGGGGTAGACGGTGGTGACCCGGCCGAAGATGCCGGTGATGGTGTTTCTGTCGTCGGCCGGGATCTGGACGCCACAGTCGATGAGCGGGACGAGGTAGTAGTAGGGGAGTCGGGAGAGCCGGAGGCGCCCGGCGTTATCGTCTGTGCATCCGAAGACGATGTCCGCGCTGGCAAGCTCTCGCGCGACTGCCTTGCTGAGGACTGTCCCATTGATTCGGGTGGTGTGCACGTCGGGGTGGATGCGTTCTAGATGGTCGCCGAGAACGTCTACTTTCAGCCGGCCGACATCCGCCAGCGTCGATCCGTATACGCGCGTCGTGTTCGGCGCCGAGAGCGTGTCCGGATCGATGAGGACGAGAGACCGCACGCCGAGTCGTGTGAGTTGTTCTGCAACGGCAGAACCGGTGCCGCCGCAACCCACCACAGCCACGGTGAGGTCGCCGATCGTGGCCTGGATCTGGTGGCCGAAAGCGCGGATGTTCCGGTCGAACAGGTCGGTGCTGCTTCGGGCGTCTTCGGTGTCGTAGGCCGGGCGGAAGATCCAACGATCGCCGATCGCGGCGAGTCGCGTGATGGGTCCGTCCACCTGCCCAGTGAGCGCGCCGGTGAAGGTCAGCGCACCGCGCGCATGGCTGACCACGAGATATCCGTACTGACCCGATTCGGTTCGGTCGGCGAAAAGGTCGGCCAGCTCAGAATTGACCACTCGGTCATGCTTGCTCGCATGGGGAGGGCCCCCTCACCGGGGTGACTGTGCACCCATAGTGCCACACCGCCCCGGTCACGGGCGACTTTGAGGGCGTGGACGTAGCCGTCCGAGGTCACCTGCAACGACCGATCGCTCCTGATGTCGTAGGCCCCCTCGGGAACCGGGATTAGCTGTGCACCGAGCAGGATCATGCTGTCATCCCGGCCCGGAACGAGGTGGGCGATCAGGACAGCACCCGATTCGACCGGTCCGGTGGCCATGGCCAGGAGCTCGTCATGAACCGGCATGGGAAGTCGGAGTGTGATGTTCACGCGGCCGCGCTCCCGAGCTCGGTGCGCAGCAGGCGCACGTAGCTTTCGAGTCCGTCGATGCCCGAACGCCACGTCATGGCGTCGAGATGGCGGGACCACCTCTGCCAGGTGCGGCCGTCATGGATCTCGGTGATTTCGGTGGCCTGGATGGTACCGCCACTTGCCGGCCGAAGGTGAGGGATGATCCACCACATATCCGGGGGCGTGTCGGGGTAGCTCGCGGACAACCGGAACAGCACATTCGCGCGCGGGGCGCTCAGCCCGGGAGGCAGGGGAAAGTCGATCAGCTCGACGTTCAGCATGCCGGTGCCGTCCTCGAAGACGCGATGGGGAATATTTGCCCGTTCGAGGAACTCCCGGTCCGGCTCCGGCAGCTTCATCGCTCGGAGCCGGGGTTGATGCGGCCCGGAGCAGTGAAGAAGCGCATGCCGTCCTTGAGATGGACGATGTCTTCGTCCTGGACCTTGACGTCTCGCTTGTCCGGGACGTCTCGCCACAGATCCCTGTCGGCCGGAACATCAGGGCTGGGCAGCGTGCGAAGCTCAGCGCCGGTCATCTTGCGCTTGTAGACCTCGTACTCGATGCGGTCGATACGGATGTTGATGGCATCGATTTCAGTGAAGAACCGCATTCCGTCGCGCAGTTCGATGGTGCCGGCGTTGTCGATCAGCTCATCCTGAGCATCTTCGATGTCCAGCCACAGCTCCTTTCCGTCGGACACCGGCGGCCTGCGCACGGCACGGAGGCTTTCGACGGTGGTGCGACCGGCCGGGACCCCGTAGGCCTCGGCGTCGATGTAGATGGTGATGGTGGGGTGATGAGCTGCTGCGGTTTCCACGATGGTTCCTTTCCATGTCGGTGGAGTGATACCACGATACCACGAATGCAAGACAGTTGACAATCATGCCGGTTTGGGATCAAACTAGAGGCATGCCGGGACAACAGAAAGCAATGACGATCAGGCTGTCCGCCGAGCAGGCGGACCAACTCGAAACCGTGGCGAGTGTCGAGAACCAGCCGGTATCAGAAGTGATCCGGGCGGCCATCGCAACCCACATCGAGACCGTCTCAAACGACGAGAAGTTCCAAGCCGGCCTCCGTGAGCGCATCGAGCGCGCACAAGGCCTGCTCCGCTGAAATCAAGGCTCCCGACCCCCCAAAGGCCGGGAGCTTTTTCGTGGTGATTTCAGTGCATCGCTCTCCCAGGAAGGCACGCCATGATCGAGCAGATCGGAGCCCTGATCGCGACCCACTGGCCCACGATCGTCCTCAGCATCCTCGGCGGCCTCGGCATTTGGGCCGGCCGCATTCTCGTCAGCGCCCTCTTCCGCGGCGCCTGGTGGCTTCTGCGCGCCATCGGTCGCAGTATCCTCAACGCCATCAAATGGAAGATCGGTTGGTATTAGAGGTCGATGGCGGGAGTCGGACCGCATCCCTGCGAACGCGAGGCGCCGCGGAGAGCTGGCATTGCCGGTGTCACCCGAGGGCGTCAGCGTGAGGGTCGGCAGGCCTACTCCCGTTCGAAGGGTCGAAAGGGAGCGGCGAATGTCCGCGGGATGAGCTTGCTGTTGCCGATAAGCAGGGCAACGGCGAGGACGATGTAGATACCGGAGATGATCCAGCGGGCTTCGGTGGTCGTCAACACGAACGAGGCCGCGAAGAGCCCGACCAGCGCGGCGGCCCAGCGGCCTGAGAACCGAAGCCCGATCAGCATCGCCACCCCGAGGAGGGTCTGGGTGGCGGTGAGGTCGAACTCTTCGACCTGTCGGCCGTCCAGCGGGAGCGCCCAGCCGCCGCCTCCGATGAGGTGGGCGACGGGGAGGGTGCCGACGAGCGCGGTCCACTGATTGACCTTGCTGGCCAGGAGGACGCCGACCCCCATCGCCGCCTTGCCGCGTGCGGCGAAGATGATCGCGATGACGAACTCGGGCGCCTCGGAGGCCAGCGGCGCGAGCCAATGCACGAGCAGGAAGTCGTCGATCCCGGCCGCTCTTCCTCCGGCGATCAGGCTGTTGGCGAACTGCTCCGCGAGGAGCAGGATGACGACTGCCGCCAGCACGACGATGCTGATGACGGTCACGCGGCGCGCGACCGTCGGAAGCGTGCCGATGGCATGGGGCACGCCGACGAGTTCCGGCTCCTCGCTGTCTCCCTTGGCGACGCGCCACAGGTAGAAGACGAACAACCCGAGCAGCACGACACCGAGCAGCACGACACCGAGCAGGACGTGGATTTGACCGGTCAGCGGGATCAGCAGCGTGAGCGGGGAGGCGATCAGCAGCAGGCCCAGCTCGCCCGATTGTCATCCGGGAGGCGATAAGCCGCCTCATCGAGTCCGACTCTCGGGAACCCTTCCTGCGAAACCACTACCTCCCGCCCACCCGGCGCGTACACGGTCGAGGTGCAAGTCCGCGGACGCAGCTCGGATGACCGTTACTACGTCTTCTGGGCAGAAGAACCTGGTGACGTGGCCTTCATCAAGGCGATCGCCGCAACGCGAACTCGGCTCTTTCAGGACCTTCCGGCTCGGCAGCCTGTCTGTTGGGGGGACCAATCGGACAGATACAGGAACCCCAAACCGGACGGCGCAGCTCGTAGCCTGCCGGAGCCCGAGTGACGCGGGTCGGCGCGCCCGTAAGACGCATCCGCTTACGCGCTCCGTTGAACTGCTCGAAAACCATCGTTATAGGGGCGTAGGCGAACTAACTGCTCCCTCGGGGCGTATGACTGGCTGCGGGGCCGCGAAGTGTTGGCGAGGCCCCGCAGCCGATGGGTTACTTCATGGTGACGGAGTTTGCCTGGTCGTTCATCGCACCGAGATTTGCGGCGTTGACGGCGTAGCCGTATGCGGCGCCGCTGTAGTTGGTGCCCTGCCACACCTTGGTGGTGCAGTTGGAGAAGCTCTTGAACGAGCTGACGCGTCCGGACCAGCCGACGTTACCGAGGGGGCCGTAGTACCAGGTGGTGCTGCCGTTGCAGGCGCTGGAGTTGGTGATCTGGAAGAAGGAGCCGCCGTAGTTGGCGTCGTCGTAGAGCTGACTCTGGACAAACGTGGTTTCAACGCCGGCCGCGGCGAGGGCCGCGCTCGGGGAGGCCCCGCGAGCACCACTGGGGGCGACGACCTGGAGGTGAGCCTGCTCGAGGACAGCCTTGTTCAGATCTTGCCCGGCGTCGACGCAGACCAGGGACTTGGTGCCGAGGTCGTAGGAACACGACTGGGCGGGTGCGGCCGCGGTCTCGGCGGTCGCGTTCGCCGCACCGCCGATCGAAATGAAGCCGAGCGAGAGCGCGGCGACACCCAGTGCCGATGCCAGAAAACGGCGCGCGCGAGTAGGCGGTTTGATTGCCATTTGACTTCTCCCCAGAAGTAAATACGCCCGGCCCGGTGCCGGGCAGGGTCAGTCTGTCGCCGGATCGCCACGGTCACAAGAGCCGAAATCCGAAACTCGTTGAGAGGATTCGGCGCGGAGGCACATTTCCTAGGTATGAGCGAGCAGACCGAGACGAGCACGAGGGCATGCAGGAGGTCGCGATCCGAATTCTCGGACCGCGACCTCCTGCATGCCCTCGTCGACGGTCATCGGCGCGCGCTCGGAACGCTCTATGACCGGCACAGCCGCGTCATCTACGCCTACATCGCCGCCCGCCTCAATACCCGAGAGGACATCGAGGAAATCAGCCAGGACGTATTCGTCACCCTGTGGCGGAAACGATCCAGCCTCACGATCGCCGGCGACTCCCTCCTGCCCTGGCTGCTGGTCACCACCCGCAACCTGATAGCCAACCGCCGACGATCCCTGCACTCCGCCGAGAAACGGCGCGCCAGTACTGCTGTCGACGAAACAATGCCTGATTCGAGGCCCGGGCCGGCCGAGCTCTCCGAGCGGAAGCAACTGCTCGCGTATGTCGAAGCGGTGGCCGCCACCCTCCCCGAGCCCGACCGGACCGTGTTCGAGCTGTGCATCCGCGGCAATCACAGCTACGAGGAAGCCGCCGCCCAGGCCGGCATCACCACAGGCGCCGTGCGCAACCGACTCTCCCGGCTGCGCACCCGCCTCCGCAACGAACTTCACACGCTCAGGGGGACACCATGACCCACCACGACCTACTGCCCACCGATGAACGCTTCGACCAGATCAAGCACCGCGTCCTCGAAGCGATCGCGGTCGACGACCGCCGCCGCACCCGCAAGCACCGCCTCGTCGCCCTGGGAATCGCCGGCAGTCTCGCGCTCGGCACCACGGCCGGCGCCGTCGCCATCGCCCAGGCGCCACAAGGCCAGATCAACTACGTCGCCGACTGCTACGCCAGCGCCGACCTCAACTCCCGCCACGCCACCTCCGCCTACCTGCCGGGAAATCAGAACGCAAAGACCCCCACGCCCCTGCAGGAGCGCATCAGCCTGGCCGAAGACATGTGCGAGGCGACCTGGCGAATTGGGACCTTCTCGCCGGGTGGATCCACTGCCAACCGGGAGTTCGCGGTTCCGAACCTGCAGACCTGTCAGCTGCCCGACGGACGTCTGGGCGTATTCCCCTCCGACCTAGCCGCGAACGAGCTGTGCTCGAAACTCGGCCTGACTAGCCCGCACGCGTGAAAACGGGGATCGCTCATCGTGCGGTTAGGGGCGGTGCCCGCCGCCCTCGCGCCTGGGGAGGGGCAGCGGCGGGCACCTACCGACCCGAGGCAATCAGAAACGGGACCGGCTGCACCAAGTGTGACATCCACCCAAGAAAGGAGGCCCGACCATGAGCAGAATTGATCCGGCCGCGATCGAACTCCCACCCACGCAACCCATCGACATGACCGCTCTCCTCGAACACGCCATGGCCCAAATGGATCATCGCTTGCGCCGACATTCTCTTCAGCGTCATAACCAAGAAAAGGAGCATTGGCATGTATGAAATCACCGCGATCAAAGTGTCGAGACAACCGCCCACCCTCGGGGCGATCACTGACTATTACTTCCAAGGACGCGGTGGGGAGCCGAACCAATGGGTGAGCAAACCGAACGCCGTCACCTATGTGGCCAACAATCCTTCGACCGTGTACGTGAGCGGCGCAGGAGCCACCGTATTCGTAGAAGTCGTCAGTGGCCAGCCTGACTACCTCCGCACTCAAGGCGATGGAACATCTAGCGACAATCTGCTCTCACTACCCATCCACTGATCGGAGAAGTTCGTACTTCTTCAGCCCGGGTAAGCCGCGCATGCTGCCACTGCAATTCCCCGACAGTTCATAGCCGATAATCGACGTTACGTCAGGTTGAGAGTTTCCTGTGAGCGTACTGACCCCGGTTCTCCCGCATGCTGTCGCTACGAGACTCGGTCGCGGAGCTGTTCGAGCGAGTAGATCAGCTGGTTGATGGCACGGGTACGGTCACTGCCGGGAGCCATGTCAACGCGCAACCACCGCGCAGGTTCCACGAACGCTCCATTCTGGATCCGGATAGCCAGCTCTCCGCTTTCGCGGTCTACAGGGTCGGCTTGCAGGGCAACTTCGTCGCCGTACGTGATGGTGATCTGATCGTCATCCATGAAAGAGTCCTCCTGCTTGTGGGCCGTAATCGTGTCGGCCGGTTTGGTTGTAGCGAAATGGCAAGATCAGCCGCGCAAGACCCACGCATCCTTGACGCGTCGGCGGACCTCGGGAGCGTTGAAGAGCGCGTTCGTGGTGCGCTTGTGCTCCCCCGAAGCATCTCTGATAGATCGGATAATCCGCCCCACTTCAGACTTAGGGATGCCCGTGATATCTGCCGTCGCACGCACCGTGAGGCCTTCTTGCAGCGCGGCGTAGACCGCTTGCTGCTTCACCAGAGCGAAAGCCTGGTCAGCGATTTGAGCCTGCTGGCGCGCGGCCTCCACTGCGTTGTGCGCGCGGTCAATGCGGCCGAGACCGTAGGACGGTCGCGACGGCCACCGTTCCTCTCGAACGGCGAGAGGGAGGTCGGGCGCCCAATGTTCATTGGACGCGAGGTAGTCCGTGCGCGTCGTCTGTCCCATATTGGGACAATATCCTATGTCCCATCTTGGGACAAGCCTGCCCCAGTGTGCGCTGCACGTCCTACGCACCCGGGCGGCAGCGGGAAGCCTGGTTCCGGCGACCATTCGAGCTCGGGGCGCCCCCCGCGGCGGGCGAGCAGGCGCAAGGCAGCCAGGTGCCCGGAAAGGGCCGCGTCGAATGCCATCGCGACAGCGGCGAGATTGGCAGTGAATGATGCGGCGAACACCTCTCCCCCTGCGAGCCGTTCGATATCGGATGCTGCGATACTCCGTCGTACCGACGGGTGGGTCAGGCCGCTGACGTAGCCCCAGATGCCTTCCGTGTGGTTGCCGCTAACTCCTACAGTGTCGCCGGATTCGCGAACAATCGGCCCGAAACCGGGTAGCCCCGGGTTGATCTGCTCGACGGGAATCGCAGCGGCGGCCGCATAGTCGCGGATGCGCCGCTTCTGCTGGCGCGACCTGGCCGAGTTGTCTCGACGTTGCTTCTGCTTGTGGGCGCGCTCTGCCTTGGAATCGCCAGGTTCCTCCTCGGTGAGAACCGCGACCAGGTGGTCGTCGTGATGGATCTCGTCCATCCGAGCGCTCAAGGAGCGGCGCAGTCGCTCGGATTGGTCGTCCGGGGCGAGGAGCCAGATAGCGAGGGCGGTCGACTCGATCGCGGTGCGGAGAACGGGGTATTGACCCATGAGGGGTACGCGCAGCCCCCCGGTCGTCTCATCGCGAAGGATCAGTCGCGCCGTCTGCAGCGCATCAAGCGAGACTGAGAGGCAATGCCCGACCAAGTGGCTAGTTTGATGCCCACCCAGCATGCGGTCGTCAGCCTCTAGCGCCGATCCGGGCGCTGCGAGGTCATGTCGCCCGTCGCCTACATGCTTCGCGATCGACTCGACGACGCGGAGCTGGTAGGCCAGCCGCTCAGCTGCAGCACCCTCATCGATCGCCACAGCCGGAATCTAGCAGCACGTTGGAGATCATGGTCTAGTCGCCGGCATCAGCTCTGCGCGGTACCGTCGTGCCATGCCGGCCACCCCGCTCGTCGACGTCGACGGGAGACGGTTGCGCCTGACCAACCTCGACAAGGTGCTCTATCCCGAGACGGGCACCACCAAGGGCGAGGTCATTCACTACTACGCGACCATCGCACCAGCGCTACTCCCCCACCTGGCTGAGCGACCCGTCACGCGCAAGCGCTGGCCGGACGGCGTCGGCTCTGCAGCCTCGCCGATCGAGGCGTTCTTCGAGAAGGATCTCGGCATGGGCGTGCCGGATTGGGTGCTGCGCCAGACGATCCTTCACTCCGGCGGCGAGAAGCGCTATCCGGTGGTCACCGATCGCGCGACGCTCGTCTGGCTCGCCCAGAGTGCGGCGCTCGAGCTGCACGTGCCGCAGTGGCGCTTCGACACTGATCGCCGGCCGACGCGGATGGTTCTCGACTTCGACCCTGGCGAAGGAACCGGTCTTGCCGAGTGCGCTCAGGTGGCGTTGTGGGCGAAGGCGATCCTCGACGACATGGGGCTTCCGACATTCCCCGTGACTTCCGGCAGCAAGGGCGTCCACGTCTATGTTCCTCTCGACGGCCAGCTCTCCTCAGCCCAGGTGTCCGACGTCGCCCGCGAGCTCGCTCGGGCGCTTGAGGCTGACCACCCCGCCGAGGTGATCTCGACCATGCCGAAGGCACGTCGAGTGGGCAAGGTGTTCATCGACTGGTCCCAGAACAACGCCAAAAAGACGACCATCTCCCCCTACTCGCTGCGCGGCACCGCCCGACCGTTCGCGGCCGCGCCTCGCACCTGGGAAGAGATTGCCGCACCAGGACTCAAGCAGCTGGACTTTTCCGAGGTCCTCGACCGATTCGAGGATGCGGGTGATCTGCTTGCCGCTCTCGACCACTCCCCCGCTGTACGCCCGCCTGAGCCTCTGCGAGGCCAGATCGACCTAGCGCTCGCCAAAGCCTCCGAACGCGTCCCAGAGGCCGCGGCGCTGCCCGGAGGAAGCCGTTACGAGCCGAAGCTGGACGGTTGGCGGACTGCGGCGGTCGTCGACGTCGACCGGGTGACACTCTGGTCGCGCCAGAAAACGAACCTAACCGAAGCGTTCCCCGACGTCGCCGCGGCGATCGCCGAGCAGGCAGAGGCCGGCGTCGTCCTCGACGGCGAGCTCGTGCGCTGGAACGACGGGCGACTCGACTTCGACGCCCTGCAGCGCCGTTTCGGCTCAGGCAAGCAGCGCCGCCGGCAGCTGGTCGATGAGGAGCCGATCGACCTCGTGGTCTTCGACATCCTCGCTGCAGGTGGCCGCGACCTGCGCGGGCTGCCCTACGACGAACGTCGCCACGCCCTAGAACAGCTCGCGGCCGGCTGGCGGCCGCCTCTGAGCTTGATCGCCGCCACTGCCGATGCCGATGAGGGCAGGAGGTGGTTCGAGGAGTTGCCCGACCGCGGGATCGAGGGCGTGGTGGTCAAGGGCGGCGCGCAGCCGTACCGCGGCGGCCAGCGCGATTGGTGAGTTAACTGCACCACCAGCGCGTCGCCAGACCGGGCGATCTTGCGTTGGTAGACCGATGTTGCAGCCCTGATCAGCCGTGGCGAGGAGCACCAGCGTGAGCGAACCGGAAACCTGGGAAGACCCGGTCGGCCGCGGCTTGCGCGCTGGCGATGTCCCGCTGGCGCGGGTGGGAGGTGTGCGCGCCGGGCCCGGCCCGGTGGAGCCGTACGTGTTGCTCGATGGGAAGGGTCGGTTGGTCGAGCCGGTCAGCGCGTGGGTGCGTTACATGGTTGCCGGGGACCACAGTCCGCGCACGATCCGGTCGTACTGCTACGCCGCGCTCACCTGGTTCCGGGTGCTATGGCAGCTCGAAGTCGACTGGGAACGGGCGACCGAGGCAGAGACAGCCATCATGGTTGGCTGGCTTCGGGTCGCACCGAATCCTCAGCGTCGTCGGCAGGCCGGTGCGCCGGCAGTGAATCTCAAGACGGGTAAGCCGAATCTCGGTCTGGGCTATGGTGTGGCGACCATCAATCTCACGCTGGCTGCCGTGCGCGGGTTCTACGACTTCCACGAGCATTGGGCACGAGGTCCGGTCGTCAACCCGGTCCCAGAGTCTCCTGCTCGTCGTCGCGCGCTCGCCCACCGCAGCCCACTTGAGCCTCGTCAGTCGTACCGGCGTGGGGCGTATAGGCAGCGCGCACATTCGCGCGCGCCGCGGTCGATCCCGGATGCGATGTGGGACGAGTTCTTCGCGCAGATGCCGACCGATCGTGATCGGGCGTTGGTCGCCTGCTTCGTGAGCTCGGGCGCTCGTGCCGAGGAGCTGCTCGGAGTACAGCTCGAGGACGTGGATTGGGCTGGGCAGCGGATATCAGTCGTCTCCAAGGGTTCGCGTGAGCGGCGTCTCGTCCCACTGTCACCGGAAGCATTGACGTGGCTCAGCCGGTACCTGGACACCTTCGTGGACGCATCGCGTGGCTCGCTCTGGAAGACCGTTCGGGGAGAGCCGCGCCCACTGACCTACAGCGCCGCTCGCCGGGTGATGCAGCGAGCGAACGGCAGGCTTGGTACGAACTGGACGTTGCACGATCTCCGGCACACTGCGGCGATGCGCATGGTGAGCAGTGGCGTCCTGACGCTGCCTGAGGTGCAGGTTGTGCTCGGTCATGCTGACATGCGGACCACGAGCATCTACACCACCCCACGCATCGAGGAGGTCATCGACAAGGTGCATGAACACTACGCACGTCTCGCGGCGCCGCCACCACGGTTCGCATCCGGTTACGCCGCCGAGGACATCGCGATCGTCTTCGGAGATGCCGGTGAGTAGGGCGCTCGTGTCCACGACCGGCGTCTGGAGCCGGAGGGAAGCACCCCAAGACGACACCCGCCCCGGGTCGCTTTCGAAGCAGTCGTGGGGCAGCGCGGAGATCGTTGAGCCGCTCGCGCCTCAGCCTCGCCTGCCGCAGCCGCTCGGAGATTTGAGGTCGGCGCCGGTTGAAGCCCTGGTCTCCGCGGCCTGCTCCGTGCTTCCGCGGTCGGCTGTCCAACTCGACAAGCGCTCGCGCTCCATCCGGCGTTTCACCGAGCACCTGAGCACCTTCC